>NZ_JBPGXG010000012.1:0-51102 GCF_056755255.1 Monashia sp. HAY1-5C
TCCGTCGTCGGCAGCGTCAGATGTGTATAAGAGACAGGTCTACGACGGCGTGCCCGGCCACCCGGCCCTCATCGGTCGCGACCACTGGGAGAGCGTCGTCGCCACCGCGGTGGGCGACCGTGGCGCGCGGGACCACTTCCGCACCCACGCGCACGAGCTCGTCGAGTGCGGCGACCTCGCGACCGGCCGCGACGCCGACACCTGGAGCGAGCTCGACGCGAGCCCCTGACGCCGTCCCCCGGCAGCTGCCGGGCCGTCGACGCCCCCGCCCCGCTTCCACCGGGGCCGCTCATCGGCGATGCTCGGGGCATGGAGCCCGCCCTCGCCAGCCCCGCCGACGTCGCGTCGGCCCTTGCCCGCACCGGCTACCTCGCCGACGAGGCGCTCTCCACCGTCACCTTCCTGGCCGGGCGGCTCTCGCGTCCGCTGCTGCTCGAGGGCGAGCCGGGCACGGGCAAGACGGCCCTCGCCGAGGCCCTCGCCGAGGCGCTCGGCCTGCGGCTGATCCGGCTGCAGTGCTACGAGGGCATCGACGCCACCCAGGCCCTCTACGACTGGGACTTCCCGCGCCAGATCCTGCACCTGCGGGCCGTCGAGGCGGTCTCGCGCGACGCGGGCGGGGACGCCCGGGCCCTGGAGGAGGAGCTCTTCGACGAGCGGTTCCTCCTCGCGCGGCCGGTCCTCGAGGCCCTGCGCTCGGCGCCCTGCGTCCTGCTCGTCGACGAGATCGACCGCGCCGACGACGAGTTCGAGGCGTTCCTGCTCGAGGTGCTCTCGACGTGGCAGGTCACCGTCCCCGAGCTCGGCACCATCGGTGCCGCCACCCCGCCGCTCGTCGTGCTCACCTCCAACCGCACCCGGGAGCTGCACGACGCGCTGAAGCGTCGCTGCCTCTACCACTGGATCGACCACCCCGGCCTGGCCCGCGAGCTCGAGATCGTGCGGTCCCGGCTGCCCGAGGTGTCCGAGGCGCTGGCGGGCCAGGTCGTGGCCGTGGTCCAGCGGCTGCGCGCGTCGGGCGAGCTCATCAAGGTGCCCGGCGTCGCCGAGACCCTCGACTGGGCCCGCGCCCTCGAGGCCGTCGGCGCCACCCGCCTCGACACCGAGGTGGCGGCTGCGACGCTCGGTGCCGCCCTGAAGTACCGCGAGGACTCCGAGCGGGTCCGCGCCGCGCTCGACAGGCTGCTCACGGCATGACCTCGGGGGCGCTCGCCGACCGGCCGGCCGAGGCGCCGCCGGACGCGTGGCTGCTCGGCTTCGCCCGGGCCCTGCGGGCGGCGGGACTGGCCGTGACCGCCGACCGCGAGCGCACCTTCCTCGTGGCGGTCGCCACGGTCGGCGTCGCGCGGCGGACGGGCGTCTACTGGGCCGGGCGGGCCACGCTGACCTCGGTGCCCGCCGACTTCCCGGTCTACGACGAGGTGTTCGAGCGCTGGTTCGGCCCGGAGGAGGTGCGCCGGGGCTCGCGCGCGGATGTCGCCCGTCCGCCGGTGCGCCGGGCGCCGCTCGGTGCCGAGACCGAGGGCGAGGACTCGTCGGCCGGCGACACGGTCCGGGCCCGCGCCAGCGACACCGAGGTGCTCCGGCACCGGGACCTCGCCACGTTGAGCGCCGCCGAGCGCGCGGCCGCGGCGCGGCTCTTCGACGCGCTCGACCCGCGGTCCCCGCGCCGGCGGGCCCGACGCCACGTGCGGGCGCGGTCGGGCACGGTGGACGGCCCGGCGACGCTGCGCGAACAGCTGCGCCGGATGGGTGAGCCGGGCCGGATCCGCCACCGGCGCAGGGGAGTCCGGGCCCGACGTGTCGTGCTGCTCGTCGACGTGTCCGGCTCGATGAGTCCCTACGCCGACAGCCTGCTACGGCTCGCGCACGCCTACGTCCGCCGCTGTGACCACGTCGAGGTGTTCACCATGGGCACCCGGCTGACGCACGTGACCCGGGCCCTGCACGAGCGCGACCCAGACCGTGCGCTCACGGCCGCGGGACGCGTCGTGCCGGACTGGTCCGGCGGCACCCGCCTGGGCGACTCCGTGGGCGCCTTCCTCGACCGGTGGGGCCGGCGCGGCATGGCCCGGGGCGCCGTCGTCGTCGTCGTCTCCGACGGCTGGGAGCGCACCGGGCCCGAGGTGCTCGGCGAGCAGATGCGCCGCCTGGCCGGGCTCGCCCATCGCGTCGTCTGGGCCAACCCGCACCGTGGCAAGGTCGGCTACGAGCCGGTGCAGCAGGGAATCGTCGCTGCCCTGCCGCACGTTGACGACTTCGTGGCGGGCCACTCGCTCGCCGCGTTCGAGGAGCTGATCGAGGTGGTGGCCCGTGCGTGAGGTGCTCCCGGACCTGATGCGCTGGTGGTCGGCCGGCGAGACCGTCGGCGTGGGCACGGTCGTGGGCACGTGGCGCTCGGCGCCGCGCCAGCCGGGCGCCTCGATGCTCGTCGGTCCCGGCGGCGAGGCCGTCGGGTCGGTGTCGGGCGGCTGCGTCGAGGGTGCCGTGTACGAGCTGGGCCAGGAGGTCGTCGCGTCCGGCACGCCCGTGCTGCAGCGCTACGGGGTCAGCGACGACGACGCCTTCGCCGTCGGCCTGACCTGTGGCGGCATCCTCGACGTCTTCGTCGAGAAGGTCTCGCGCGACACCTTCCCCGAGCTCGGCGAGGTCGCCGCCGACATCGCGGCGGGGCGCCCGGTCGCCGTCGCGACCGTCATCGAGCACCCCGACCCGTCACGGGTCGGGCGCCGCCTCGTCATCCACGCCGAGGAGGCCGAGGGGGCCGAGGGGGCCGAGGAGGCCGGGGACGCCCGTTCGACCTCGACCCTCGGCAGCGAACGCGCCGACGACGCGGTGCGCGACGACGCGCGCGGCATGCTCGCCCAGGGCACGACCGGCACGCTGACCTACGGGCCGGACGGTGAGCGTCGGGGCGAGGGCATGCGGGTCTTCGTCGCCGCGCACGCGCCCAAGCCGCGCATGCTCGTCTTCGGCGCCATCGACTTCGCCGCCGCGGTCGCCCGTGTCGGGGGGTTCCTCGGCTACCACGTCACCGTGTGCGACGCCCGACCCGTCTTCGCGACGGCGTCCCGCTTCCCCGGGGCCGACGAGGTCGTCGTCACGTGGCCGCACGACTACCTCACCGCCGAGGTCGACGCGGGGCGCGTCGACGCCCGCACGGTCATCGCGGTGCTGACCCACGACCCGAAGTTCGACGTTCCGCTGCTCGAGGTGGCGCTGCGCCTGCCCCACGTCGCCTACATCGGGGCGATGGGCTCGCGGCGCACCCACGAGGACCGGCTGGCGCGGCTGCGGGAGGCCGGCCTCACCGATGCCGAGCTGGCGCGGATGAGCTCGCCGATCGGGCTCGACCTCGGCGCGCGCACGCCCGAGGAGACCGCCGTCTCGATCGCCGCCGAGATCATCGCCCTGCGGTGGGGCGGTGGGGGCGAGCGTCTCGGCGACCTCGCCGGCCCGATCCACCACCACCATCCCGCGCACGACACGGAGCCGGACGCCGGGGCGTCGACCTGAACGTTCAGGCGCGCGGCCGCCAGCGCTTCCACAGCGCGGTGGCCTGCGCGCGCACCTTGCCGTCCCAGCGCAGCTGCACCTCGACGGTCATCTGCGGCTCGGACGCGTGGACGACCGCCGCGAACAGCTCGACGGGGTCGTGCAGCGGCGCCGGGCGCAGGTAGCGCACGTCGAGCCCGGCCGTGACGTACGACAGGTCGGCGCCGGGCAGTGGTGGCCACCCGCCGCGCTCCGCCTCGAGCATGACCGCGGCCGCGCTGTGGCAGTCGAGGACCGTGCTGATGATGCCGCCGTTGAGGTAGCCGAGGCCGTTGTCGTGCTCCGGCCACGGCGTGAACGACGCGGTGACGCCGTCGGCCGCCGCCGCGCCGAGCGGGTAGCTGCGCAGGCGCAGTCCGCGCTCGTTGGCCTGGCCGCAGCCGAAGCAGGGCAGGTCCGGGTAGAGCCGCTCCTGGATGCTGAGGATCGTGACGTCGGTGTCGGGCACGGCGCCAACCTACCGGGCGGACCGCCTCGCGAAATTGGTCCAACCTCTTGATGAGTGCGCCACTCGTCGGGCAGGGTGTCGCGCATGGACGAGCATGGATTCACCCCCGTGGCCCGACGGTCGGTCTCCGACGAGGTCTTCGCCGAGCTGCGCGATGCCGTCCTGACGCGTCGCTTCGCCCCCGGCGAGAACCTCCCGCCCGAGCGCGAGCTCGCGGCCTCCTTCGCCGTCAACCGGCACGCGGTCCGCGAGGCGCTCCAGCGCCTGCAGGCGGCCGGCTTCGTCCGCGTCGTCCACGGCGGCGGCACCCGTGTCCTCGACGTGCGCAGCAGCGCGGGCCTCGACCTGCTCGCCCACCTGGCCCGCTCGGGCGGCGCGCTCGAGCCCGGCGTCCTGCGCGACGGGCTGGAGATGCGTCGCTGCATCGGGGTCGACGCGGCACGGCTCGCGGCGCTCCGGGCGACGCCCGAGGCCCGCGGGCGCGTCACCGCGGCAGCGGCCGCCTACGACGACGCCTCGTCGACGGACGCCGACCGCGCCTTCTGGCTCGAGGTGGTCGAGGCGTCCGGCAACCTCGCGTTCCGCCTCGCGCTCAACTCGCTCATCCACGCGATCGACGCCCGGCCCGAGGTCATGGAGGCGCTGCTCGCGGCCGACCGCGCCGACCTGCTGCCGCACCGACCGCTCGGGGCGGCCATCGCGTCCGGCGACGCCGACGAGGCGGCCCGGCTCGCCGACGCCATCCTGCGCCAGGCCCTCGACGTCTGGGAGGCGCTCGGCGAGAGCGGCACGTCCCGGGTCCGTGCCGGCGCGGCCGAGGGGGCGTGATGGTCGACCTCATCCTCGCGGCGATCCCGTTCTTCGTCTTGTTCATCGTCGTCGAGGTCGCCTCGCTGTGGTTCGCGCCCGACGACGACGTCGTGGGCTACGAGGTGCGGGACACGGCCACCAGCCTCGCCATGGGTCTGGGCAGCGTCGGCGTCGGCGTCGGCTACAAGGCGGTCCAGCTCGTCGTCTACGCGGCCCTCTACGAGCTGAGCCCGCTGCGCCTGGACACGGCGCTGTGGTGGACGTGGGTCGTCATCGTCCTCGCCGAGGACCTCGCGTACTACTGGTACCACCGGGCGCACCACGAGGTGCGGATCCTCTGGGCCAGCCACGTCGTGCACCACTCGAGCCGGCGCTACAACCTCTCGACCGCGCTCCGCCAGACGTGGACGCCGTTCGGTGGCGTGCCGTTCTGGGCGCCGCTCGCGATCCTCGGGGTGCCTCCCTGGGCCATCTTCCTGCAGCAGTCCGTCTCGCTGGTCTACCAGTTCTTCCTCCACACCGAGCGCGTCGGGACCCTCTGGCGCCCGGTGGAGCTCGTCCTCAACACGCCGTCGCACCACCGCGTCCACCACGGGACGAACGACGCGTACCTCGACCGCAACTACGGCGGCATCCTCATCGTCTGGGACCGGCTCTTCGGCACCTTCGAGCCCGAGGGCGAGCGCGTCCTCTACGGCTTGACCACGCAGCTGCGCACGTACAACCCCCTCGTCGTCGCGACGCACGAGTACGCGTCGATCTGGTCGGACGTACGGGCCGCCGCCTCGTGGCGCGACCGCGTCGGGTACCTGCTCCGCGGCCCGGGCTGGCGGCCGCGCGGCGGCGTCGCCTGACGGCGGGCTCCCACCGAACTCCCGGGAAACTCTCGGGAACGACGAGACGCGGACGCCCGGGCTGGCCTACGGTGGCGGCATCCCTCGGGGGGACGCGCCGCTCGCCGCGGCGTGCCAGCCCTCGAAAGGTCAGCTCATGAAGAAGCTCTGGCTCGCGCTCGTCGCGACCCTCGCGCTCGTCTCCGGGGCAGCGGCCCCGGCCGCCGCCATCACCGACGGGGCGCTCGACGGGGACGCCCACCCGTTCGTCGGGCTCATGGTCGCCCAGGACGCCAAGGGCAACCCGCTCTGGCGCTGCTCCGGCACGCTGCTCAGCCCGACGGTGTACCTCACCGCCGGGCACTGCACCGAGGCGCCTGCCGCCCACGTCGAGATCTGGTTCCAGTCCGACGTCGAGAATGGCCGCCCGCAGAACGGCTACCCGACGACAGGACAGGTCGGCGGCACGCCGTACACGCACCCCGACTTCGACACCGACGCCTTCTACCTGCACGACGTCGGCGTCGTCGTCCTCGACGAGCCGATGGCGATGCCGGCCTACGGTTCCCTGCCGTCGAGCAACCAGCTCGACGCGCTCAAGCCGCGCCGCTCGACGACGTTCACGGCCGTGGGCTACGGCCTGCAGCAGTCGTTCCCGGACGCCGCGTCGTGGAAGGAGCAGGCCCTGCGCATCCGCATGGTGGCGCACCCGTACCTGCTCCAGGTCAACACCGGGTTCACCGGCCCGCAGTCGCTGCTGCTGTCGAACAACGCGAGCTCGGGCGGCACGTGCTTCGGTGACTCGGGCGGGCCGAACTTCCTCGGCAGCTCGAACGTCGTCGCGGCCGTGACCTCGTTCGGGATCAACTCGACGTGCGGTGGCACGGGCGGCGTCTTCCGCGTCGACCGGCCCGACGTCCTCGCGTTCGTCGGCAGCTTCCTCGACTGAGCGGAGGCGGAGCGCCTCGGCCCGACCGACGACCGTTGATCCACCGTCCTCGCCGCACCCGCGTGTCGACGCGGCATGTCGGAACGGTTCGGTGACCAACGGTCGTCGGTGGGCTCGGGTCAGTGGGCGCTGGAGGTCTTCCAGAGGTTGATGCCGCCCTCGACGGCGTGCTCGTCGATGCGGCGCAGCTCGTCGTCGGTGAAGGTCAGGTTGTCGAGGCAGCCGAGGCTGTTCTCCAGCTGGCGCACCGACGAGGCGCCGACGAGCACCGAGGTGACCCGATCGTCGCGCAGCACCCAGGCCAGCGCCAGCTGCGCCAGTGACTGGCCCCGCTCCTTCGCCATGTCGTTCAGGGCGCGGACGTGCTTGAGGTTCTGCTCGGTCAGCAGGTCGGTCGACAGCGACTTGCCCTGCGAGGCGCGCGAGCCCTCGGGGACGCCGTCGAGGTACCGGTCGGTGAGCATCCCCTGCGCGAGCGGGCTGAACGCGATGCACCCGACACCCTCCTCGCCGAGGACGTCGAGCAGGTCCTCCTCCACCCAGCGGTTGAGCATCGAGTAGCTCGGCTGGTGGATGAGCAGCGGCGTGCCGAGGGAGCGCAGGATCTCGACGGCCTCCCGCGTGCGCGCCCCCGAGTAGCTCGAGATGCCGACGTAGAGGGCCTTGCCCTGGCGCACCGCGGTGTCGAGCGCGCCCATGGTCTCCTCCAGCGGCGTCGTGTCGTCGAAGCGGTGGCTGTAGAAGATGTCGACGTGGTCCAGGCCCATCCGCTGCAGCGACTGGTCGAGCGACGCGAGGACGTACTTGCGGCTGCCGCCGCCCTGGCCGTAGGGGCCCGGCCACATGTCGTAGCCGGCCTTGCTGCTGATGACGAGCTCGTCGCGGTAGCGCCTGAAGTCCTGGGCGAAGATCGTGCCGAAGTTGCGCTCGGCGCTGCCGTAGGGCGGACCGTAGTTGTTCGCGAGGTCGAAGTGGGTGACGCCGAGGTCGAAGGCCCGGCGCAGCGTCGCGCGCTGGTTCTCGAGCGGCACGTCGTCGCCGAAGTTGTGCCAGAGGCCGAGCGAGACGGCCGGCAGGTCGAGGCCGGAGCGGCCGGTCCGGCGGTAGGTCATCGAGTCGTAGCGCGAGGGGAGCGCCTGGTAGTCGTCGGCGTGGAACGTCATGGGCGACAGTCTGCCCCGCGGGGCAGGCGCCGACGAGGCCGCGTCCCGGTCCGGCGGCCGGGTCTGCGTCCGGCGCCCGCCTCGTCCGGAGTCCGTCCGGCGTCCGTGGCGACAGCCCCTTGTGCGCGAACCGCTTGTGGCAAAGACTCACCGTGGGAAGTCAACTGCAGCGCGGCAGGAGGACACAGCGAATGACCCGTATCACCGTGAACGTCGACGGGGTCGAGTACTCCGACGACGTCGAGCCCCGGACCCTCTTGGTCCACTACCTGCGCGAGACGCTCGGCAAGACCGGGACCGTCATCGGGTGCGACACGAGCAACTGCGGCGCGTGCACCGTCCACCTCGACGGCACGAGCGTCAAGTCGTGCAACGTCCTCGCCGTGCAGGCGGACGGCCACGAGGTCACCACCATCGAGGGGCTCGCCACCGACGGCGAGCTCCACCCCGTCCAGAAGGCCTTCCACGAGTGCCACGCGCTCCAGTGCGGCTACTGCACCCCGGGCATGATCATGCAGGCCTGCGACGTGCTCAAGGACAACCCCGACCCGAGCGAGCAGGAGATCCGCGAGGGCCTCGAGGGCAACCTGTGCCGCTGCACGGGCTACCACAACATCGTCAAGGCCGTGCAGCAGGCGGCCAGGGACCTCAGCTCGCAGGCGGTGTCCTCATGACGATCACCGAGGACCGGCCCACCGAGGCGGGCGGCGAGATCGGCAGGGCCCGACGCCGCAAGGAGGACCAGCGCCTCATCACCGGCCGCACCCGCTGGACCGACAACATCCAGCTGCCCGGCATGCTCCACCTCGCCATGGTGCGCAGCCCCTTCGCGCACGCCCGGATCACCGCCATCGACACGGCCGCTGCCAAGGCGGCCCCGGGCGTCGTCGCCGTCGTCACGGGCGCCGACGTCGAGGGCAAGCAGGGCCTCGTCGCCACGGCGTGGCCGCTCAACGCCGAGCAGAAGACCCCGGACCACCTGCCGATCGTCGTCGAGCACGTCGCGTGCTCCGGCGAGATCGTCGCGGTCGTCGTCGCGCGCTCCGCGGCGGCCGCCCGCGACGCCGTCGAGCTCGTCGACGTCGACTACGAGGAGCTGCCGGCGGTCCTCGACCTCAAGGAGGCCGCGAAGGACGAGGTCCTCGCCCACCCCGACCTCGGCACCAACACGAGCGCCGTCTGGACGCTCGACTCGGCGGCCCAGGGTTCGGGCGGCGACGTCGAGGAGGCCATCGCGAAGGCGCGCGAGGGCGGCATCCTCATCGAGCGGGAGTACCGCCAGCAGCGGCTGCTGCCTGCCTTCATGGAGCCGCGTTCGACCGTCTGCGACCCGACCGGCGAGCAGCTGACCGTGTGGACCTCGACGCAGGTGCCGCACATCCTCAAGTTCCTCGTCGCGGCCACCACCGGCGTGCCCGAGTCCAAGGTGCGTGTCATCGCGCCCGACGTCGGCGGCGGCTTCGGCGGCAAGCTGCAGACGACGCCGGAGGAGTTCGCGACCATCGCCGTCGCCCGGCTCGTCGGCAAGCCGTGCAAGTACACCGAGACCCGCTCCGAGTCGCTGCTGTCGGGCCACCACGGGCGCGACCAGTGGCAGAAGCTGACCCTCGCCGCCGAGAAGGACGGCACCGTCACCGGGCTCAAGGTCGAGCTGCTGGCCGACCTCGGCGCCTACGTCGGCCTCGTGGGCGGTGGCGTGCCGGTGCTCGGCGCGTGGATGTTCAACTCGATCTACAAGTTCGCCGCCTACCACTTCACCGTCCGCACGCTGCTGACGAACAAGACGTGGGTCGACGCGTACCGCGGCGCGGGACGCCCGGAGGCGACGTACGCCATCGAGCGGCTCATGGACGAGCTCGCCGTCGAGGTCGGCGTCGACCCGCTCGAGATCCGCGAGAAGAACTGGATCACGCACGAGGAGTTCCCGTTCACGACCGTGGCGGGCATGACGTACGACTCCGGCAACTACGAGGCCGCGACGGCCAAGGCCAAGGAGCTCTTCGGCTACGACGAGCTGCGCGCCGAGCAGAAGCGGCGCCGTGAGTCCGGCGACCCGGTTCAGCTGGGCATCGGCATCTCGACGTTCACCGAGATGTGTGGCCTGGCGCCCTCGCGCATCCTCGGCGCGCTCAACTACGCCGCGGGCGGCTGGGAGTCGGCGAGCATCCGGATGCTCGCCACCGGCAAGGTCGAGGTCCTCACCGGTACCTCGCCGCACGGCCAGGGGCACGAGACGGCGTGGAGCCAGATCGTCGCCGACCGCCTCGGCGTGCCGTTCGAGGACGTCGAGGTGCTCCACGGCGACACCCAGATCGCCCCCAAGGGCATGGACACCTACGGGTCGCGCTCGCTCGTCGTCGGGGCCGAGGCCGTCGTCCGGGCCGCCGACAAGGTCATCGAGAAGGCGAAGCCGATCGCGGCGCACCTGCTCGAGGCGAGTGTCGACGACATCGAGTTCACCGGTGGTCGCTTCGGGGTCAAGGGCACCGACAAGGGGATCGGGATGGCCGACGTCGCGCTCGCGACGTGGACCGGCCACAACCTGCCCGACGGTGTCGAGCCGAGCATCGACGCGGACGCGACCTTCGACCCCGAGAACTTCTCGTTCCCGCACGGCACCCACCTGTGCGCCATGGAGGTCGACACCGAGACGGGCGCCACGACGATGCGCAAGTACGTGTGCGTCGACGACATCGGCACCATCATCAACCCGCTCATCGTCGAGGGCCAGGTGCACGGCGGCCTCGTCCAGGGCATCTCGCAGGCTCTGTGGGAGGGCGCCGAGTACGACGACCAGGGCACGCTCGTCACGGGCTCCTTCGTCGACTACACGCTGCCCACGACGGCCGACACGATCAGCTTCGTCACCGACCACACCACCTCGCCCTCCACGTACACCAAGCTCGGCACCAAGGGGGTGGGTGAGGCCGGAGCCATCGCGTCGACGCCGGCCGTCGTCAACGCCATCGTCGACGCCGTGCGCCACCTCGGCGTCGACGACCTCGTCATGCCGTGCACCCCCCAGCGGGTGTGGAAGGCCATCCAGGCGGGGGCAGCCGTCACGACCGAGGGCGACCGCGACGCCCAACCCCACTTCGACGAGGGAGCGCCGAACGCCGACCCGGCCGCCGGCCTCGGTGAAGGGAGCGACCAGTGATCCCCGCATCGTTCGACTACCTCGCCCCGTCGAGCGTCGAGGAGGCCGTCGCCGCGCTCGCCGAGCACGGCGACGAGGCCAAGGTCCTCGCCGGCGGGCAGTCCCTGCTGCCGATCCTGCGGATGCGGCTCAACGCCCCCGGCGTCGTCGTCGACCTCGGCCGCATCGCCGAGCTGCGCGGCATCTCCGAGGACGGCGACCACGTCGTCATCGGCGCCATGACGCCGTACGCCGAGGTGCTCGCGTCCGAGGCGGTGTCGACCCACGCGGCCCTGCTGTCCAAGGCGATCGCCACGGTGGCCGACCCCCAGATCCGCCACCGCGGCACGGTCGGCGGCGCCCTCGTGCACGCCGACCCGGCCGGCGACGTCGGGGCGCCGGCGCTCGCGCTCGCGGCCCAGATGGTCATCGCCGGGGAGGGCGGCAGCACCCGCACGGTCGCGGCCGACGACTTCTTCGAGGACCTCTTCACCACGGCCGTCGGCGACGGCGAGCTGCTGACCCAGATCCGCATCCCGAAGCACACCGGGTGGGGGGCGCACTACGAGAAGTTCGTGCGGGTCAGCCACCAGTGGTCGATCGTCGGGGTCGCGGCGGCGGTCCGGACCGACGGCGGCTCGATCGCCGAGGCCCGCGTCGGCCTGACGAACATGGGCTCGACGCCGTTGCGCGCCAGGGCGGTCGAGCAGGCGCTCGTCGGCAAGCAGGCCACCGACGAGGCGGTCCGCGAGGCCGTGGCGTCCGTCGCCGAGGGCACCGACCCGCCCTCGGACCTCAACGGCGACGCCGACTACCGGCGGCACCTGGCGACGGTCCTGACGCGCCGGGCCGTCCTCGCCGCGGCGGGGGCGTGATCGCCGGTGGAGCTGACCCATTCCTTCACGGTGCCGACCTCGGTCGAGGACGCGTGGGCCCTGTTCATGGACCTCGAGCGCGTCGGCGGCTGCTTCCCCGGTGCCACGGTCACCGACACGACGCACGACACCTTCTCGGGCACGGTCAAGGTCAAGCTCGGGCCCATCGCCCTCGTGTACTCCGGGTCGGGGTCGATCGTGCAACGCGACGACCTCGTGCACCACGCGGTCATCGAGGCCAAGGGCAAGGACAAGCGGGGCAACGGAACGGCCGGGGCCACGGTGACGATCACCCTGCGCCCCGACCTCGACGGCACCCGGGCGGACGTCGTCACCGACCTCGCCGTGACCGGCAAGCCGGCGCAGTTCGGCCGGGGGGTCATGCAGGACGTCTCCGACAAGCTGCTCCAGGCCTTCGTCGCGTGCATCGAGAAGCAGCTCGGCGGCGCGGGTACGGAGCAGGCCGACGCGACAGGGGCGCCGGTGACGGCCGGGGCCTCGGCGTCGTCGGGGGCCTCGGCGTCCTCCGGGGCGTCGGAGGCGTCCGGTGCGTCTGGGGCCTCTGGGGCGTCGGAGGCATCGAGGGCGTCACAGCCGTCGGGTGCGTCGCAGACGTCGGAGCCGGCCAAGGGCGTCACCTCGGCCGACGCCGCGCCCGAGGCGTCGACGGCGCGGGCAGGTGGCCAGGACGCGCTCGACCTCGGCACCGCGGTCCTGCCCGTCCTCGTGCAGCGCTACGCGCCGTACGCGGGGGCGGCGCTCGTCGGCGCCCTCGTCGGCTGGCTCATCGGCCGGCGCGGCGACTGACCAGGGCCCACGCACGACACGAGGGCCCATCCGCATCCGGTGGATGGGCCCTCGTCCGTCGCCCGGCCGCTGCTCGACGCCGGGTGACGGGCCAGTAGTGGCGCGGAGGCCATCGTCGCTCGGAACGGCGGCGGCGTCGCAGGAATTGCGCCGAACCCGCGGGCGCGCAACACGGGGTCAGTCCCGGCTCCGCGCGGCGTGCTCGGCGACGACGAGGTCCTGCCACGCCATGCCGACGCTCTTGAAGACGGTGGGCCGGTCGGTCACCCGCTCGACCCGGCCGAGGACGACGTCCCGGAGGTCACGCACGTCCCCCCAGGCGAGGTGGCCCTGCGCCGCGGCGAGGATGACGTCCCCCGCCTCACGGCGGGCCGTGGCGACGTCCTCGACGACGACGAGGGAGCGCCCGAGGAGCCGGCCCGGCAGCTCACGCCGATGTGCCTCGTGGGAGCCGATGGCCACGACGCAGGTGCCGTCGGTGACCCACGCGTCCTCGAGGACCGGGGTCGCGGACGACGTCGCGGTGACGACGACCTGCGCCTCGCGGACGGCCTGCTCGACCTCGTGGTCGTCGGCCGTCAGGGCTCGCGTCCCGAGGTGGGTGCTCGTGCCGAGACCCGACAGCCGCTGGGCCGTGGCCCGGGCGGCGTCGCGTCGGCGTCCGACGACGGTCACCGACGACGGACGCCGGATGGCGAGCAGCGCCTCGGCATGCCCGAGCGCCTGGGGTCCGCTGCCGAAGATGACGACGGACTCGACCTCCGGCGCGGACAGCGCGTCGACCGCGACCGCCGACACCGCGGGTGTGCGCAGCGAGGTGATCGCCGCGCCGTCGAGGAGTGCGCTCGGCGTCAACGTCTCGCCGTCCATGAGCACGTACACGGCCTGGATGCGCTCGAGCCCGCGGGCGCCGTTGCCCGGCGCGACCGACAGCACCTTGACGCCCGCGGCGGTGCGGCTGGCCGAGGGCATGACGAGCAGCTGTCCCGCGTCGGTGCCGAGGGCCTGGCGGGGCGGGTCGACGGCCGGGTCGAGGCCGTCGACGAGCGCCTGCCGGAGCAGGCGGCGGGCCCGGTCCGGCGAGAGCGCCCGGCGCACGGCCGAGGCGTCGACCCAGCGCGGCTGCGCTGGCGTGGGGTGCGGCACGGCTCGAATCTAGGTCACCCGCGGGCCGTCCGCGCGGCAGGGCAGCGGCGCCGCTCGGAGGGGCCGCGTCGAGGCGTGTGCGTCCGGCCAGCGGGTGGACGTAGAGTCGAGCGGTCACCCACCACCCCGGGTGGCAGACGTCAACGACGACACGAAGTCAGGACAGCATGGCGCTCAGCGTTTTCGACCTCTTCTCGATCGGCATCGGGCCGTCGAGCTCACACACCGTCGGGCCCATGCGGGCCGCCGCGCTGTTCGCCGAGGGGCTGCGCGAGGAGGGACGCCTGGGGGAGGTCGCGCGCGTGCGGTCCGAGCTGTTCGGGTCCCTCGGCGCCACCGGCCACGGGCACGGGAGCGACAAGGCGGTCCTGCTCGGCCTCACGGGCGAGCGGCCGGAGTCGTGCGACCCGCGGGCCGTCGAGGGTCGCCTGGCCGACATCCGGTCGCGCCGGCGCCTCAGCCTCCTCGGTGAGCACGAGATCGACCTCGTGGAGGACGAGGACCTCGTGCTGCACCGGCGCAAGGCCCTCCCGCTGCACCCGAACGGCATGACGTTCACCGCGCTCGACGGGTCCGGCGAGGTCGTCGCCTCGCACACGTACTACTCGGTCGGCGGCGGGTTCGTCGTCGGCGAGGACGCCGACGGGTCCTCGAAGATCGTCGAGGACTCGACGCCGGTCGCGCACCCGTTCCGGACCGCCGACGAGCTGCTCGCGCACTGCCGCGAGACGGGCAAGTCGATCGCCCGGATCATGCTCGAGAACGAGCTGTCGTGGCGCACCGAGGAGCAGGTCCGCGAGCGGCTCCTCGAGATCTGGGCCGTCATGAAGGAGTGCGTCCGCAACGGCATCGAGACCGAGGGCGTGCTCCCCGGCGGCCTGCGCGTGCGGCGTCGCGCCCCCGAGCTCGCCCGGCGGCTGCGGGTCGAGGGCAGCACCGACGACCCGCTGCGCGGCATGGACTGGATCACCCTCTACGCCCTCGCCGTCAACGAGGAGAACGCCTCGGGCGGACGCGTCGTCACCGCCCCGACCAACGGTGCCGCCGGCATCATCCCGGCCGTCCTGCACTACTACGCCAACTTCGTGCCGGGCGCCAACCGCGACGGCATCGTCCGGTTCCTGCTGACGGCCGGCGCCATCGGCGTCATCTACAAGGAGACCGCCTCGATCTCCGGCGCCGAGGTGGGCTGCCAGGGCGAGGTCGGCTCCGCGTGCTCGATGGCGGCCGGGGCCATGGCCGCCGTCATGGGCGGCACCCCCGAGCAGGTCGAGAACGCAGCCGAGATCGGCATGGAGCACAACCTCGGCCTGACCTGCGACCCGGTCGGCGGGCTGGTCCAGATCCCGTGCATCGAGCGCAACGCCATCGCCTCGGTCAAGGCCATCACGGCGGCCCGCACGGCGCTGCGCGGCGACGGCTCCCACGTCGTCAGCCTCGACAAGGTCATCAAGACGATGCGTGAGACCGGCCGCGACATGAAGGTGAAGTACAAGGAGACCGCCCGTGGTGGCCTCGCCGTCAACGTCATCGAGTGCTGACGCGTCGGGTGCGCTCGGGAGTGAAGTCGGGGCGGGTGGCGTCGAGCGCGATCCCTGGGCCGTCCTGCACGGGGATGTCGAGGATCGTGCCGTCGTGCGACGCGGCGTCCGGCTCGACGCCGAGCACCTCGCCGTACCAGCGCGCGGAGCGCGCCAGGTCGCGGACCGGGACGACGGCCTGGCCGACGTGCCGCCGGATGGGTGCGGAAGGCATCCACCGACCGTAACGAGCCACCGGCGCAGACCCGGCCGCGGTGTCCGCCCGCGGTGCGGCAGACTTGCCGCGTGCCGAGCGACCACCCACACCACGTCTCCGTGGCTGAGCACGGCGCCGCAGTGGCGGAGCTGCTCGGTGTCGCGCCCGTGGAGCGCGTCGCGCTCGACCACCGTGCGCGCGGCCGGTACCTCGCGGCCGACCTCCTCGCCCGCGACGACCTCCCGCGCTTCGACAACAGCGCCATGGACGGCTACGCGGTGCACCTGACCGCCGACCTGGCCACCGACCTGACCGACGACCCGGATGACGCGCCCACCGCCACCCTTCCCGTCGTCGGCGACGTCGCCGCCGGTGACGCGCCGACGTTCAGCCTCGGCCCGGGCCAGGCCGCGCGGGTCATGACCGGCGCCCGGCTGCCGGAGGGGACCCGGGCGGTCGTTCCGGTCGAGCGCACCGACGCCGCCCGCACCGGTCCGGCGCCGGCGTCGGTCACCGTCACCGGACCGGTCGAGCCCGGCCAGCACGTCCGCCTGCGCGGCGAGGACCTGTGCGCCGGCGGCGTCGTCGCGGTGGCCGGCGCCGTCCTGACGCCGGGGGTGATCGCGCTCGCCCGCTCCGCCGGTTGCGTCCACGCCGAGGTCCACGGGCGCACCCGGGTCGCCGTCGTCGCCACCGGGGCCGAGCTGACCGACCCCGGCCTCGACCCCGGTCCGGGAGGCATCCACGAGTCGAACTCCGACATGGTCGCCGCCCTCCTCGAGGCCGCCGGCGCCACCCTCGCCCGGATCGACACCTGCCCCGACGAGCCGGCCGTGCTCCGCGGGCTGCTCGAGCAGCTCGACGCGTCACCGACCGTCGACCTCGTCGTGACGACCGGCGGCGTCAGCGCGGGGGCGCACGAGGTCGTCCGGCAGGTGTGCGAGCCCGTCGACGGCTTCCGCTTCGTCCACCTCGCGCTCCAGCCCGGCGGGCCGCAGGGCCTCGGGCGCTGGGGCTCCACGCCGGTCGTCTGCCTGCCCGGCACGCCGACCGGCGCGTTCGTCGCCTTCCATGTGCTGGTCCGGCCCGCGCTCGACGCCCGGCACGGTGCGCCGCCGCGCGTGCCGGTCAGCGCGACGTACCGGGGGCCCCGCCGGCGCACCCGAGCGGGACGACTCCAGCTGCTGACGAGCGTCCTGTCGCCCGACGGCACGGTGCGTGCGCCCGACGCGCGTCACCTCACGGCGCTCGCGGCGGCCAACTGCCTCGTCGAGGTGCCCGAGCCGGTCGACGAGCTCATCGACGGCGACGTCGTCACGGTGCACCCGCTGTGACCGCGACCCTCGTCGCCAAGGACCTCGCCGGCGGCCACGCGCACCGCACCCTCTTCGAGCACCTCGACCTGACCGTCGCGCCCGGAGACGTCGTCGGTGTCGTCGGCCCCAACGGCGCCGGCAAGTCGACGCTGCTGCGCCTGCTCGCCGGTGTGGACGTGCCGCTCGCCGGGAGCGTCACGACCGCGCCGGCCGACGCGTTCGTCGGCTGGCTGCCCCAGGAGCACGAGCGCGTGACCGGTGAGACGGTGGCCGGCCACGTGGCGCGCCGCACCGGCGCGGCAGCGGCGACCGCGGAGATGGAGCAGGCCGCGTCGGAGCTGGGCACGGACCCGGCCGCCGACGACCGGTACGCGGTCGCCCTCGAGCACTGGCTGGCCAGCGGCGCACCGGACCTCGAGGACCGGCTGCCGGCCGTCCTCGCCGAGCTCGGCCTCGACGTCGGCACCGACGCCCCGATGACGTCGCTGTCCGGCGGCCAGGCGGCTCGCGTCGCGCTCGCCGCGCTCCTGCTCAGCCGGTTCGACATCGTGCTGCTCGACGAGCCCACGAACGACCTCGACCTCGCGGGGCTGGACCGGCTCGAGGCGTTCGTCGCCGGCCAGCGTCGCGGCATCGTCGTCGTGTCCCACGACCGGGAGTTCCTCGCCCGGTGCGTCACCCGGGTCGTCGAGCTCGACCTGCACCAGAACGCCGTCCACGTCCACGACGGCGGCTACGAGTCCTACCTCGACGAGCGTGAGCGCGCACGGCGGCACGCGCGCGAGGCCTACGACGAGTACGCCGGCACGAAGGCCGGGCTCGAGGCGCGCGCCCGTACGGTGCGCGAGTGGTCGTCCAAGGGCGTGCGCAACGCGATGCGCAAGAGCCCCGACAACGACAAGGTCCGTCGCGCCGCCCAGCAGGACTCCGCCGAGAAGCAGGCCCGCAAGGTGCGCCAGATGGAGTCGCGGATCGCCCGGCTCGACGAGGTCGCCGAGCCGCGCAAGGAGTGGGTGCTGAACTTCGGCATCGCCGCCGCGCCGCGGTCGAGCAGCGTCGTGTCGACGCTCGACGGAGCCCTCGTGCGCCGAGGTGACTGGACGCTCGGGCCGGCGTCCCTGCAGGTCGAGGCGCGCCGACGTATCGGCATCACCGGCCCGAACGGTGCCGGCAAGACGACCCTGCTGTCACTGCTCCTCGGCCGGGTCGCCCCCGACGAGGGTCGGGCCTCGCTCGGGGCCAGCGTCGCGGTCGGAGAGATCGACCAGGGCCGAACCGGCCTGCGCGAGGACCTTCCGCTCGGTGACGCGTTCGGCGACGCGCTGCCCGACCTCGCACCCGCCGACGCGCGGACGCTGCTCGCGAAGTTCGGGCTCAAGGCCGACCACGTCGCCAGCCGGGTCGGGCGCCTGTCGCCCGGTGAGCGCACCCGCGCCGCGATGGCGCTGCTGCAGGCCCGCGGCGTCAACCTCCTCGTCCTCGACGAGCCGACCAACCACCTCGACCTGCCGGCCATCGAGCAGCTCGAGGAGGCGCTCGAGTCCTACGACGGCGCGCTGCTGCTCGTCAGCCACGACCGTCGCCTGCTCGAGAACGTCCGTCTCGACGAGCGCTGGCACGTCGAGCACGGTCGCGTCACCCGCCTCTGACGCGACGACGCGCCAGATGGCGTCCTGTCGTGGCGATCGGCGGCGACGCGCCGCAACAGGGCGCCACGTGGTGCCTCGACGTGGCGCCGTCGGTGCGCTGTCGCCGTGACCGCCTCGTCGGGCGGGGAGGTCCGACGCGTCAGGCGGGGGAGTTCGTCGCGTCGGCGACCCACGGGCCGAGCGGTGGGTCCCACTCGCGGATGACGCGCCGCAGCACGTAGCCGCCCTGCCAGTACGGGTCCTGGTCGAAGGTGGCGCTGACCGCCTCGAGCGACTCGCCCGACCACACGATGAGGGCGGCGTTGGCGGGCTCCTGGTCGGTCGTCTCGCCCTCGCTCACCTCGTCGAGCCCGGCCTGGTACATGCCTCCGACGAGGAGACCGGGCTGGGAGGTGAGCCACTCGCGGTGCGCCGGCCGCACCGTCAGCATCTCGGTGGGGTCGTCGGGGTAGGTGTAGTGGATCGCGAAGACGGGCACGGTTGCTCCTCGGGCGGCTGTGCGGCTGTGTGCGGCTGTGGGCGGCAGCGGGCGGGTCAGGTGACGCGGTGGGCGCCGGTGTAGACGTTGAAGCGGGTGCCGCGAACGAAGCCGGCGAGGGTCGCGCCGGCGTCCTCGGCGAGCTCGACGGCCAACGAGGACGGAGCCGAGACGGCGGCGAGGCAGGGGATCCCTGCCACGACGGCCTTCTGGACCAGCTCGAACGAGGCGCGACCCGAGACCATGAGGATGCACCCGGCGGCCGGCAGCCGCCCCTGGAGCATGGCCCAGCCGACGACCTTGTCGACGGCGTTGTGCCGCCCGACGTCCTCCCGCACCGCGAGCAGCTCGCCGTCGGAGGTGAACAGGCCCGCCGCGTGCAGGCCGCCCGTGCGGTCGAAGGACTGCTGCCTGGCGCGCAGTGCGTCGGGCAGGCCGAGCAGCGTCGATGCGGTGACGGTCATCGGGTCGGCCGCGACGTCGAAGGCGGTCCGGGTGCGCAGCTGCTCGATGCTCGCGGTGCCGCACACGCCACAGGACGAGGAGGTGAGGAAGGCCCGGGCCGCAGACGCCTCGGGCGGTGCCACGCCCGGGGCGAGCGTCACGTCGATGACGTTGTAGGTGTTCTCGTCGAAACCGCTGTCGGAGGAGGTGACCGCGCCGGCGCAGTACCGGGCCAGCGAGACGTCCTCGGCCGCGCCGATGATGCCCTCGGACAGGAGGAACCCGTGGACGAGCTCGATGTCGTGCCCGGGCGTGCGCATCGTCACCGTCAGGGGAGTGTCCCCGACGCGGATCTCGAGCGGCTCCTCGACGGTCAGGGTGTCCGGTCGGGTCGTCCGGGTGCGCTCCGGGGGTGCGGCGACGTCGACCGTCGTCACCTTCCGCCGCACCGTGACCCGTCCCATGCCGTCCAGCCTAGGAGACCCGACGGGCCGTGCGGCCCGCCGTCCACCGACGCCGTCACGAGCCCCGCGCCGACGCCGGTGGCGGGGGGTCGTCACGGCCTCTCGGCGGGTCAGTCTGGGAGATCGGCCAAGCGCCCGCCAGTCGCGAATCTCCCTGTCGCCAGGCGTTACTCAGCGTTTGGACCGGGTTTGGCAAAGACTTGGTAAGCCCCGTTGACCGGAATTCCGGACGGCTGGGAGCGTCGCGCTCGTTCCGCCGCATCTCACCCAGCGAGACGGCCGGGACACCTCTCCGAGGCGGCCGACCGAGCCGCATCCTGACAAGGAGTTCCCAGTGAATCGACTGAAGTCCGGGCTGGCGACCGGGGGCCTGCTGGCCCTCGCGCTGGCCATCTCGCCGGCAATCCCGGCGGGTGCAGCGGCAGGTGGCGGCCACGACAAGGCACCCGCCCCCGAGTCGCAGACCCTCAAGGCGACCGAGCAGTCCCGCGCGGCGGCCACCGCGAGCGCCCTCGGCCTCAAGGGGGAGGCGCTCACCGTCAAGTCGGTCATCGCCGACCCGAACGGTGCCACGCACGTCCGGTACGAGCGCACGGTGGGCGGCCTGCGCGTCATCGGCGGCGACTTCGTCAGCCACAAGGACGCGTCCGGCGCCGTCCGGAGCGTGACCTGGAACATCCGCAAGGACGTCACCCCGGCCTCGTTCTCGCCGAAGATCGCCCGCAGCACGGCGCACGCCGCCGGCCTGGCCGCCGCCCAGGCGACTCGGGACGAGAGGGCCACCCCCGGCGAGCTCGTCGTCTTCCAGTCGGCAACCGGCCCGAAGCTGGCCTACGAGGTCGTCACCGAGGGCATCAAGGCCGACCAGACGCCGACGCGCCTGCACACGATCGTCGACGCGAACACGGGCAGGACGCTGACGAGCTGGGACGACATCAAGGAGGGGACGGGCAACGGCATCTTCGTCGGCACCGTGTCCCTCGCGACGTCGGGCACGTCCGGCGCGTACACGATGAAGGACACGCACGGCAACTACGCGACCGACCTCAACCAGGCAACGAGCGGCAACGGCACGACCTTCACCGACGCGGACGACGTCTGGGGCACCGGGTCGCAGAGCAACCGCCAGTCGGCGGCCGTCGACGCCCACTACGGCGCCGGCAAGACCTACGACTACTACAACACCCAGCTCGGCCGGGCCGGCATCTGGAACAACGGCACCGGCGCCCGCAGCCGTGTCCACTACGGCCAGAACTACGTCAACGCCTTCTGGGACGGGACGCAGATGACGTACGGCGACGGCGCGAACAACGCCTCCCCGCTCGTCGAGCTCGACGTGGCCGGGCACGAGATGAGCCACGGCGTCACGGAGAACACCGCGGGCCTGGCCTACACCGGCGACGCGGGCGGCCTCAACGAGGCGACCTCGGACATCTTCGGCACGGGCGTCGAGTGGTACGCCAACAACCCGAGCGACGTGCCCGACTACCTCATCGGTGAAGAGATCGACATCAACGGCAACGGCACGCCGCTGCGCTACATGGACAAGCCGAGCAAGGACGGCGGCTCCAAGGACTGCTGGAGCAGCTCGCTCGGCGGCCTCGACCCGCACTACTCCTCCGGCCCCCTCAACCACTGGTACTACCTGGCCTCGGAGGGCTCGGGCGCCAAGACGATCAACGGCGTCAGCTACAACAGCCCGACGTGCGACGGCTCGACGGTGACCGGCATCGGCCACCTCAAGGCGGAGAAGATCTGGTACCGCACCCTCTCGACGTACCTGACCTCGAGCAGCAACTACGCGGCGGCCCGCACCGGCGTCATCAAG
The DNA here is from genome assembly GCF_056755255.1 of Monashia sp. HAY1-5C. Classification (NCBI taxonomy): domain Bacteria; kingdom Bacillati; phylum Actinomycetota; class Actinomycetes; order Micrococcales; family Intrasporangiaceae; genus Intrasporangium; species Monashia sp. HAY1-5C. The sequence goes on from NZ_JBPGXG010000012.1 coordinate 21,639, forward strand.
GCGGCCAAGGACCTCTACGGCGCCGGCTCGGCCGAGTGCACCGCGGTCGACAAGGCCATGGGCGCCATCGCCGCCCCGGCCAGCACCGAGACCTGCGGCGGCACGACGCCCCCGCCCACCGGCGGCTCGCTGACCAACGGTGGCTTCGAGTCCGGCCAGACCGGCTGGACCGGCACGTCCGGCCCGATCACCAACAACACGGGCCGTCCCGCACGCACCGGGTCCTGGAAGCTGTGGCTCGGTGGCAACGGCAGCACCGCCTCGGAGAACGAGTCGCAGACGTTCGCGGTCCCCTCGACGGCGACGTCCCCGACGCTGACGTACTACATCCGCATCGACACGGCCGAGACGACGACCACGACCGCCTACGACACGGCCACCGTGCAGATCAACGGCGTGACGAAGCACAGCTACTCGAACCTGTCGACGCCGAAGGCCTCCTACGTCCAGAAGACGATCGACCTCACCGCCTACAAGGGCACCAACGTGACCCTGAAGTTCGCGATGAACGAGGACTCCTCGCTCCAGACGAGCTTCGTCGTCGACGACGTGTCGACGAACTTCTGACCCACCCTGTCACCTCCCCTCCACCGCTTCGACGCGAGGCCGGTGTGTCGCCCACGCGGCACACCGGCCTCGCCGCGTCCTCAGGGAGGGGGCGGGTCGGCGCAGCGCGTCGTGGCGGGCGAGGACAGGGTCACGTCCGCGACGAGCGAGCCGACGAGGCCCGCGGCCTCGCCCACCGAGGGGTCGGTGAGGTCGACGGCCCGCGAGCGGTCGTCGGTGACCGAGATGGTGATGGGGTCGCTCGCGGCCGTGGTGGCCGGGTCGGCGGAGCCGCTCCCACCCGCGGGGCCGACGGTGCCGCTCCAGGGCCCCAGACGCAGGGTGCTCAGCGCACCGACGACCTGGCGCAGCTGCGGGCCGCTGAGGGTGCAGACGCGGCCGTGCACCGATCGGGTCTCCACGAGGAGCCTGCCGTCGGCGCGCAGCACGATGCGGTCGTCGAAGCCGGCGACGCCCCCGGTGCGGCGCAGCGTCAGCGGGAACTGTGGCCCGTACTCGGGTCCGATGCTGTCCTCGGCGCTCGTCGAGGCCGGCGACGTCGACGCCTCGGCGCCGGCGGGTGCGGGTGGTGTCGTGAAGTCGCCGTCGGTGGAGGGCACGTCGACGCCGCACCCTGCGAGCAGGAGTGCCACGGCTGCCAGTCCCAGGCACCGGCCTGCGCGCCCCATGGGTCCCATCGTGGACCCCGGCCGTGGCCGGCGCACGGAGGACGCGGTCGGTGGAGGCAACGCTTCGATCAACTTTCCGGTGGCGGGCCACGTCCGGCCGCGGGGGTGGCGTCTCGGGCGTGGGGCGTCAGCGGACGTTCGTCCGCTTGAGGAAGTCGATGATGAACGGCGCCGAGCCGGTGACGCCGTTGTCGCCCACCTCGTTGTAGGCGGCGACGGCGATGTCGCCGCGTGCGGCGACCATCCACGTGTGGGTGTCCGGCGGGTTCTTCGTGCCGAACTCGGCCGTGCCGGTCTTGGCGTACTCGACACCGAGCGGCGCGAGCACGGTGCCGGAGCCCTCCTGCACGACGGCCCGCATCTCCTGGCGCAGCACCTGCGCCTCCTCCGGCCGCAGGGGCGTCGCCGGCGCCGGCAGCGCCGGGCTGCCCTTGACGAGCACCGGCCGGACCGTCTGGCCCTTGACGACCGATGCGACGACGAGGGCCATCGTCAGCGGCGACGCCTCGACGCGTCCCTGCCCGATGAACGACGCCGCGTGCTCGACGGTGTCGTCGGTGGCGGGCACCGAACCGAGGAAGCCGGTGAAGGGCAGGTCGAGCTTCTCGCCCATGCCGAGCGACTGCGCGGCCGTGGCCAGCTCGGCCTGGCTCACCTTCCGGTACTGGCTGATGAAGGCCGTGTTGCACGAGAACGCGAGGGCGGTCTGCATCGGGATGTCACCGAGGTGCTGCTTCGGGTAGGTCGTGTAGTTGCTGAAGCGCCGGCCGTCGACGGTGATCGAGTCGGTGCACGGCAGCGTCGTCGCGGCCGTCGCACCCTTGCGGACCAGGGCGAGCGAGCTCGCGATCTTGAACGTCGAGCCGGGAGGGTTGCGGCCGGCGAGCGCGAGCGTCGAGCCGTTCGCTCCGGGGCCGACCGCGGCGGCGAGCACCTCACCGGTCGAGATGCGGACGGCCACGAGGGCCGTGGGGCGCTGGGTCTGGCGGGCGAGCGCCGCCTCGGCGGCGGCCTGCAGCTTCTCGTCGAGCGTCACGGTGACGGGGGTACCGTCCGTGGACTGCTCGGCGAAGACCTCCCGCTTGTCGAGGACGCTGCCGTCTGCGCCGCGCCGGACCGCCTGCACGGCGAGGCCCGGCCGACCGCGCAGCCGGGCGTCGTAGCGGTACTCGAGGCCGTTCTTGCCGATGGTGTCGCCGGCCTCGAGGACGCCCTTGGACCGCGTGACGTCCTCGGCGGACACCTCCCCGACGGTGCCGAGGATGGGCGCCGCGAAGGTGCGGCTGGGACCGAGCACCTGGAGCGCCGGCACGGTGACGGCGCCCGGGACCCGGTCGATGGCCTGGGCGTTCCTCGTCAGCGTCGGGTCGTCCGCGCGGAAGGTGATGGCCTCGACGAAGGCCTTGCTGCCCGCCTGCGACACCTTCGCGGCGTAGCGGCCGGGGTCGACGCCGACGAGCGCCGCCAGCCGGCGCGCCGACGCCGTGGCGGCGGACCCCGACGCCTTCGTCTTGTCGATGCCGACGACGGCCACCTCGCGCTCGGTCATGAGCTTGGCGCCGTTGCGGTCGAGGATGTCGGCGCGTCGCGGCCACGTGCGCGCCAGGGCGAGGCCCTCGTCGGAGCGCAGGTCGGGCGCGACGACCCGCGGGCTCCACGTCACCTGCCACGTGCCGTCGACGAGGGTGAGGTCGGCCTGCGTCGTGTACGTCCAGTCGGTCGGGGACGCGGACACGTCCCACGTCGTCGCGAAGGTGGCCGTGGCCCGCTCGGACCCCTCGGCGTGGGTCATCCGCTGGAGGGTCACGGCCGGACGCTTGCCGTCCATGCCCTTGAAGGCGGCCGCGAGGAAGGCGTTGACCTTCTGCGCCGTGGTGCCCCTGAGGGCGACGCCCGTCACGTCGGCCCTGCTCAGGCCGGCCGCGAGCGCGCGAGCGGTGTCGTCGGGCGCGGGCGGCTGCTCGAACATCGAGCAGCCGGCGCCGAGGCCGCCGACGACGGCCGCAGCCACAGCGGCGGCCGCGGCTCTCCTCATCCCGGTCCTGGGCAGCATGGCCCCACCGTACGGGGCGGGCGCCACGCCGGATCGGCCGGTCGCCGCGTCGTGCTGTCGACCGGCACACGCCCCGGCGCGGCGCCGGTGGCTTCGGTGGCGCCGGTGGCGCCGGTGACGACGGGAGCGACGGGCACCGGGGACCGGAGCGGCGCGACGACGAGGGCCACGCCGAGGGCCACGGGCAGCCACCACCACGACAGGTGGGTGGGCAGCAGGGCGGTGACGAAGACACCGCGCGCGTCCGCCGCGAGCCCGCCCAGCGTCCCGGGGAGGCCGACACCCGTGCGCAGCCCGCCGGCGAGGTGCTCGAACGCGGCCGAGGCGGCCTGGGTCACGGCGACGGCGACGACGACGCCGGCCCACCCGGCGACGCGTCGGCGGCTCGTGCCGCCGACCCGGGCCAGAGCGAGACCGGCGACGAGGCCGACGGTGGCGGGCGCGGTCCACTGGACGACCGAGCCGGCATCCTCGGCGCCGAGGGCCACGACGACGAGGCGCGTCGTCCAGGCCCCGGCCGCCACGGCCACTGGCGCCGCGGCGAGGGCCGCGACGCCCGGCCGTGCGAGGGCCATGACCGCACCGAGCCCGGCCCCGAGGAGGGAACCGGCGACGGCGACGGCCGCGATGCCGACCAGGACGCGGTCGTCCCGGTCGAAGTCGCTGCCGAGCTGCCGGGTCGCGCCCGCCGACTGGACCACCGAGTAGGCCGTGGCGGCGAGCGCACCCACCACGGCGGCTGCCGCGGGCAGCACCCTTCGTCCCGCGTCGCGGCGCACCCAACGGACGCAGAGACCGGCAGCGGCGCCGCCGACGAGCGTCATCGCCAGCAGCAGCGGGAGGAACACCGTCCGGAACGGCAGGAGCGTGACGTAGCCCCCGCTCGCCTCACCCGTGACGGCGTCGGCGACCCAGTACCGGGGTGAGGACGCGCCGAGGGCGTCGACGATCCAGGGCAGCGCCCCGACGACCCACCAGGCGGTCGCGGCGAGGGGCGCGACGGGCCAGACGAGGGTGCGGGCGTACCGGAGTCGTGCCTCTGGGCTGAAGCGGCGGGCAGCGGTGTCCACCGGGAGATCCGATCACGTCGGGCGCGCCCGCGCCAGTCCTCCGACGACCGTCAACCCCGCTCCGGACGCCACAGCTGCACCGACGCGACCGGCTCGAATCCCGCTGAGAGGAAAGCGCGCAGGGCCCGCGCGTTGCCCGGCGCACACGTCGCGACGACGACCTCGTCCTCGGGGACGAGGGTCAGGCTGTCGCGGACGACCTCGGTGCCGGACCGCTCCCGCGCCGGGTCGGTCTCGACGCCGACCTCGGGCAGCCCACCGAGCCCCAGCGACAGGGTGACGAGGGTCTTGTCGCGGGCCTGCGGGTAGCCGAAGGTGCGGACGCTGCTGCGGACCGCGGTGGCGTGCTCGGCGCGCGGGTGGTTGCGCAGGTCGCTGCGGGGCACGAGGGCCGGCTCGCCGCCGCGGCCGCGCGCGACGAGCACGACGTCGAGGGAGTCGATCCAGCCGCCCGCGGCGAGGGCCGACACGACGCGCGGGTTGCTCGCGCCGCCGAAGCCGTCCGCCCCGAGCCCGTCGAGGTGGTCGTCGTGGACGTCGTCGGCGACCGCGAGCACGGCGTGGCCCGTGAAGGCGATGACGCCCTCGATGCCCTCGCGCCACGGTGGGACGCGCCGCCAGGCACCGTCGACGGCGGGGAAGTGGCCCGTGGCGGCGTGGGTCAGGACGGAGGCGATCGGGTGCACGCGCTCCATACAACCCCTCCGGTCCGCCGGGCGCTCGCCGTCGTCCACGGGATGACCACTGCCGGTAGGGTCGGGTCATGTCCCGACCGCACGCGGCCGCCGTCGTCGAGGACGCGGTCGACCGCCAGGTCGAGCGCGTCCTGCGCGGACGTGGATGGGGCAACAAGGTCGTCACGCACATCGGCTACGGGTCCACCGACTTCGTCCGCGTCTTCGCCCGAGTCATCCTGCAGCGCAGGGGCAAGGCCGGCCCGCCGAGCCGTCAGGACGCCACCGGCGCGCTCGCTCCCGCGCGCTACGACCGCGGCTGGCGCGTCTTCGTCACGGCCCACGCGAGCGGTGTCCCCGTCACGGTGACGATCGGCGACCGTGAGGTCTACGGCCGCACCGACCGCGGCGGGTACGTCGACCTCGTCGCCCACGACCACGGCCTGGCGCCGGGGTGGCAGCAGGTGGTCGTCCAGGCGCGCGGGGCCGACCCGGTGCCGGCGGACGTGTTCATCGTCGGCGACGACGTGCGGTTCGGCATCGTCAGCGACATCGACGACACCGTCATCACGACGATGCTGCCCCGCCCGATGATCGCGGCGTGGAACACCTTCGTGCGCCGAGGCAAGACGCGCCGCGCCGTCAGCGGCATGGCGCCCTTCTACCGGCGCGTGCTCGCCGCCCACCCGGGTGCACCCATCGTCTACGTGTCGACGGGCGCGTGGAACACGACGCCGACCCTGACCCGGTTCCTCGTCGACAACGGGTTCCCGCTCGGGCCGCTGCTGCTCACCGACTGGGGTCCGACGAACACCGGCTGGTTCCGCAGCGGGCAGGACCACAAGCGCACCTGCCTGCACCGCCTGGCCCGCGACTTCCCGGACATCACGTGGCTGCTCGTCGGCGACGACGGCCAGCACGACCCCGCGCTCTACTCCGAGTTCGCGGAGGCACGCCCGGACCGGGTCGACGCCATCTGCATCCGGCAGCTGACGCCGGCCGAGCAGGTCCTGTCCAACCCCATCAAGCTCGACCCGCCGCTGCGGCCGTGGGCCGCGCGCACGGTCCAGACGTTCTCGGCGCCGGACGGGCACGAGCTGCTGCGCCTCCTCGAGGACCACGGACGGGTCGGCGAGCCGGTCGCGGCCGACCAGCAGCCGTCGCGTCCGGGCCGCGACGTCGCCACCGGGTGACAGACTGACGCCATGCCGGAGCTGCCCGAGGTGCAGGCACTCGTCGACTTCCTCGTCGAGCGGACGGCCGGTCTTGCCGTCGCCACGGTCGAGCTCGCCTCGTTCAGCGTCCTCAAGACGTTCGACCCGCCGCCGCAGGCGCTCGAGGGCGTGCCCGTCGACGGCGTCCACCGGCACGGCAAGTTCCTCGACATCGACGCCGACGGCACCCACCTCGTCTTCCACCTCGCGCGCGCCGGCTGGCTGCGCTGGTCCGACCAGCTGCCGGCGACGGTCCTGCGGCCGGGCAAGTCGCCCATCGCCCTGCGGGTGCGGCTGTCGGACGGCTCGGGCTTCGACCTGACCGAGGCGGGCACGAAGAAGTCGCTCGCGGCCTACATCGTCCGCGACCCGAACGAGGTGCCGGGCATCGCCCGCCTCGGCCCGGACCCCCTCGCCGAGGACTTCACCCGCGAGCGGTTCGGCGAGATCCTCGAGGGTCGCCGCACCCAGATCAAGGGTCTGCTGCGCGACCAGGAGGTCATCGCCGGGGTCGGCAACGCCTACTCCGACGAGGTGCTGCACGTCGCGAAGGTCAGCCCCTTCGCCATCGCCGGGTCGCTCGCGCCCGACGTCGTCGACCGGCTCTACCGTGCGCTGCGCGAGACGCTCGCCTCGGCCGTCGCCACGGCGTCGGGCAAGCCGGCCAAGGAGCTCAAGGACGCCAAGCGCGCCGGCATGCGCGTGCACGCCCGCACCGGGCAGACGTGTCCCGAGTGCGGCGACGTCGTGCGGGAGGTCTCGTTCGCCGACACGTCGTTGCAGTACTGCGCCACGTGCCAGACCGGTGGCAAGCCGCTCGCCGACCGGCGGATGTCCAAGCTGCTCAAGTGACCCGGTTCGTCCGGAGTGCAACGGTTCGGTCGCCGTGGTTGTCTGCACCGTCATGAAGCCGATCCTTCGCGCCCCCTCCACCGCCCTGCTGCCGGCCGCCCTGCTGACCGTCCTCGCCACGGCGGCGTGCGGCTCCGTCGCGTCGCCAGGTTCGGGGTCCTCCGACGGTACGACGGTCGTCGGCTCCACCCTGCCGGCGCCGACCGACGGCACCGGCGCGGGTGCATCGGGTCGGGCCACGGGCAGCGCCGGAGGGGTACGGCTCGTCGCGAGCGCGGCACCCGGCGCACCGGCGCACGCGAGCGGTGTCAAGGCCGAGCCCGGCGTCGTCGTGGAGTACACGTTGACCAACACCGGGTCGAGGCCACTCGCCGCCTACGACATCGTGCCGGACTCGCTCGGCTCGGCGGTCCTGCCGGCCGACGTCGACCGCGAGCACGCGTGGGTCTACGCGCACGAGGGCACGGTGCGCGTCAGCAAGCAGGGGTTCGCCACGGCGCCGAACGTGCGCTTCGCCGCGGCGCCGACGATGGGGGCCCGCGCGCTGCCCGCCGGAGGGACGCTCACCGGCCGCGCCTTCGTGCCGACGCCGCTCGCCCTCGCGGTCCCGGGTGCCGCCTTCACCGCGCCGCAGGACCCGCTGCCGCCGGCCGCAGGTGCCTTCTCCTTCTGCGTGCAGGTCGGCCCGGCGGGGCCGCAGCTGCGGCCCTCACCGACGGTGCGCGGCGTCCTCCAGGCCCCGGTGGCCGCCCCGTCGGGTGCCGCTCTCGTGTGCACCGACCCGCTGACGGTGCCGGTGTCCTGAGCCAGCTCAGTCGCCCCCGCCCTGGGGCTAGATGATGCGGGGGTCGCCGTCGGCGACGACCTTCTTGCCCGCACGCTCCCACTCGAGCATGCCGCCCTCGACGTTGGCGACGTCGTAGCCCTGCATGACGAGCCACTGGACGGCCCGGGCCGAGCGGCCGCCCATGCGGCACACGATGCCGACGGTCTCGTCGGTGTCGGGCAGCTCACCGAGGCGGGCGGGCAGCTCACCGAGCGGGATGTGGACGGCGTTGGGGGCGTGGCCGGCGGCCCACTCGTCGGGCTCGCGCACGTCGACCATGACGGCGTCGTCGGGAAGCTGGGAGACGGTCGTCGTCGGGATGCTCATGCCCTCCATCGTGACACGACACGACCGAGCCACGACCAAGCCTCGGCCGAGCCACGACCGAGCCAGGACCGAGCCACGACCGAGCCTCGGCCGAGGCAGGACCGGGCCACCACGGGCCGGCACTATCGTGAGCGCGGTGAAGATCCTGTCGATCCAGTCTCACGTCGCGTACGGCCATGCCGGCAACTCGGCGGCGGTCTTCCCGCTCCAGCGCCTCGGCCACGACGTCTACCCGGTGCTCACCGTGACGTTCTCGAACCACACCGGCTACGGCGCGACCCGCGGCCCGCTCATCCCGCCGGCCGACGTCGCCGAGGTGATCACCGGTGTCGAGGAGCGGGGCGCCTTCCCCTCGATCGACGCGGTGCTCTCCGGCTACCAGGGTGCCGAGTCCGTCGGCGAGGTCGTGCTCGACGCGGTGGCCCGTGTCAAGGCCGCCAACCCCGACGCGGTCTACTGCTGCGACCCGGTCATGGGCGACGTCGGGCGCGGGTTCTTCGTCCGCGAGGGCATCCCCGAGTACATGCGCGACCACGTCGTCCCGCGGGCCGACATCGTGACGCCGAACCAGTTCGAGCTCGAGTTCCTCTCGGGCCGGAGCGTCGAGAGCCAGGACGACCTCCTCGCGGCCGCCGACCACCTGCGCGCGTCGGGACCCGCCGTCGTGCTGGTGACGAGCGCCCTGACCTCCGACACCCCGGAGGGCTCGATCCAGATGGCGTGCGTCACCGCCGACGGCGCCTGGCTCGTGACGACGCCGATGCTGCCGATGACGGTCCGCGGAGGTGGTGACGTCACCGCGGCGGTCTTCCTCGCCCACCACCTCACGGACGGGCCCGAGGCGGCGCTGCGGCGCACCGCCGCCACGATGTACGCGGTGCTCGAGCGGACCCACGCCAGCGGCTCCGACGAGATGCTGCTCGTCGCCGAGCAGGACGCCATCGCCGACCCCGACGAGAAATTCGAGATCGTGCGGGTTCGATGACCCACTCGGCCCCCAGAGCCGTTATAGTCACAGGCGCGCCGTTCCGCATGACCACCCCTGACCGTGCGGAACGGCGCCTTTTTGTCCTGTTTTCAGTGGAATTCGCTTCCACCGAAGAGTGACCCCCCACGGACCCGGCCAGGCTCCGGCGCAACCGCCGACACGCTCTCGCCCCGTATGCGGATGTCTCCGGTGAAGCGTAGACAGACGTATAGCCTCCGAGCGTGGACCCGATCACCAACCCGTACGCCCCGGGCGCGGGCCAGCGTCCGCCCGAGCTCGCGGGCCGCGACGAGCAGCTGCGCACCTTCGACGTCGTCCTCGAGCGCATCGCGCGCGGACGCTCCGAGCGCTCGATCGTGCTCACCGGCCTGCGCGGCGTCGGCAAGACCGTCCTGCTCAACGCCCTGCGGTCCTCTGCCGTGCGGGCCGACTGGGGCACCGGCAAGTTCGAGGCGCGGCCCGACCAGCGGCTGCGCCGCCCGCTCGCCGCGGCCGCTCACCAGGCCGTCCGTGAGCTGGGCCACCCCCGCGCCGAGGTCGTGGACCAGGTGCTCGGCACGATCAAGGCCTTCGCCCTGCGCGACAACCCACCGGGTGCCCGGCTGCGCGACCGGTGGCAGCCGGGCATCGACGTGCCGACCGTGTCCGGCCGGGCCGACAGCGGCGACATCGAGATCGACCTCGTCGAGCTGTTCACCGACATCGGGGGGCTCGCGGCCGACGTCGGCAAGGGCATCGCGTTCTTCATCGACGAGATGCAGGACCTCGACCCCGACGACGTCTCGGCACTGTGCGCGGCCTGCCACGAGATCTCCCAGTCGGGGCTGCCGGTCATCGTCGTCGGCGCCGGCCTGCCCCACCTGCCCGCGGTGCTGTCCGCCTCGAAGTCCTACTCCGAGAGGCTGTTCCGCTACTCGCGCATCGACCGGTTGCCGCGTGAGGCCGCCGACCACGCCCTCGTCGGGCCGGCGGCCGAGGAGGGCTGCGCGTTCACGCCGGAGGCGCTCGACGAGATGTACGCCGTGACCGCCGGCTACCCGTACTTCATCCAGGCCTACGGCAAGGTCGTGTGGGACGTCGCCCCCACCTCGCCGGTCACCGCCCAGGACATCCGGGTCGCGGTACCCGAGGCCGAGAGCGAGCTCGCGGTCGGGTTCTTCGGCTCCCGCTTCGAGCGCGCGACCCCCGCCGAGCGGGAGTACCTGCGGGCCATGGCCGACGCCGCCATCGCCGAACCCGCTGCGCCGCAGGAGGACTCCCACGCAGAGGAACGTGAGGCCGTACCGACGTCGGCCGTCGCCGAGGTGCTCGGCCGGAAGCCGCAGTCGCTGTCACCGGCCCGTGACTCGCTCATCAAGAAGGGCCTCATCTACTCCGGTGAGCGCGGCCTCATCGCCTTCACCGTCCCGCACTTCGGCCGCTACCTGCGCACGCAGTCCTGACCGGGCTCGGGCCGGGCCCAGCGCCTCGCCGGCGCCGGGACCCGCGACGATGACGACGGGTAGCCGCGACCGGGTACGTACGGGAGCGTCCGCAGACCCGCCGTCCACCCCGGGAGACGTCGTGCCGACGCATCGCCTCGAATCGGTCGCGCCCGCGCTCGCGGCGCGCATCGGTCGCGCGAGCAGCGGCGGTGCCCGTCGGTTCGCCTTCGCCGCGGCGCGGCTCGCGTGCGGGGTCGCCGGCGTCCATGACCGGACCGCCCTCGACATCGCGCGCGACGGCATCGCCGCGGGGCCCGGCATCGACGAGCTCGTCAGCCTGTGGGAGCTCGAGCGCCGCCTCGACGCCGCGTGCGACGGGGGCCTGGACCCCGACGCCGGCTACCCCGACCCCGAGACGTTGCGGCTGCACGACGAGTGCGCAGAGGCCAAGGCGGTCGCCTCGGTCATCGCCGCGCTCAAGCCCGACGCGCACACCGCCGCGCGCGAGTCGGCCTACGCGGCGTGGGCCGCGGGTTGCGAGCCGGCCGCGCTCGGCGCCCTCGCGGCGCACCTGGAGAACACCGACGAGCCCGGCTCCTGACGGCGACACGGCCGTTGTGGGTGCGCACCCTAGGGTGGGGCGCATGAGCGGACCGGGGCGTCGGTGCGGTGACGGGGTCGCCCGGGGTCCGGCCGCGTGACCCACCTCGTGACCCACCTCGTCGGTCCCGCTGTCGCGCTCGCCCTCACGATCGCGTTCCTCGGGATCGCCGGGTGGTGGCGGCGCCGCGACCCCCGGCGGTGGCGCATCGGTGTTGCGCTCACCGCCGCGGGCTGGCTTGCCGCCGTGGCGCTCCTCCAGCCGCTCGACGCACTCGACGGCCCGCTCGGTGACGGCGTCGTCGCGCTCACCCTGCCGTGGGCGGTGTCACTCGTCGTCGGCACCGTGCTCGTCGTCAACGGCGCGCGCCTGGTGGGCCCCGAGGGCCGCACCCTCGGCACGCTCCTGTCCTTCGTCGTCGGCGTCGCGATGACGGGGGTCACGGCCCTCGGCGTGGCTCTCGTCTGGTTCGGCGCGGGCTCGGGCACCCGCGCCGGCGCCGGGTCGACCGCCCTGCCGGCGGTCTGCCTCGTCGTGCTGCTCCTGCCCGGCTACCCGGCCCTCGTGATCGTCAGCTACCTGCTGTACTGCGTCGCCTACCTGCGTCGCGCGCCGCGTCCCGCGCCCGTCGCGATCGTCGTGCTCGGGTCGGGGCTCGTGGGCGGCCAGGTCCCGCGGCTGCTCGCCCACCGGCTCGATGCCGCGCTCGCGCTGCTCCGCGCGGAGGAGGCCCACGGACGCTGCCCCCTGCTCGTGCCCTCGGGCGGCCAGGGTGAGGACGAGCCGGTGTCCGAGGGTGCGGCGATGACGGCCTACCTCCTCGACCGCGGCGTCGACCCGGCGCGCATCGTCACCGAGGACCGGGCGACGACCACCGAGGAGAACCTCGTCCGGTCGCTGCGCCTGCTCGAGGAGCGTGGCGTCACCGGGCGGCTGCGCGTCGTGACGTCGAGCTACCACGCCGGCCGCGCGGCGCTGCTGACCCGTCGCCTCGGCATCGACGCCGACGTCAGCCCGGCCCGCACCCCGTGGTCCTTCCTGCCGAGCGCCTTCCTGCGCGAGGTCGCCGCCGCCGTCACCCACCACCCGTGCGTCAACGCCGTCGGCCTGCTGCTGTGGGTGGCCTCCAGCGCCGGAGCGGCCCGGGCGGTCGCCGGCTGACGCCGGGCCGACGCCGTCCCCCGGCCCGTCAGGGTGTGCCGGCCAACCCGGCCTCGACCGCGGCGATGATGCGCGGGCGCAGGTCGTGCGGCGCGATGACGGCGTCGACCGACCCCACGGTGACGGCGCGCTGGATGCTGTGCACGGCGTCGAACTCCGCGGCCACCTGGCCGAGCTTCTCGGCCCGCACCGAGCTGCGCACCTCGGCGAGCTCGGTGGCCAGGCGGGCCCGCTCGACGCCTGACGCCCCGGCGACCTGCTCCGCCAGCTGCGCGACGCGCGGGTCGGCGGCGGTGCGGGCGTCGACGTCACGCGAGAAGACGACGGCGGCCGCGGGCGCGCCCCCGAGCACCGACGCGAACGACCCCTCGACCGCCAGCACCGTCATGCGCGGGTTCAGCGTCTTGGAGAAGACGACGAACGCGCCGCCGTGGTACCGCGAGACGACCGTGAAGACGATCGGGCCCTCGAAGTTGACGATGGCCCGGCCGATCTCGGCGCCGTACTCGAGCTGGAGCTCACGCATCGACTCCGGCGAGCCGTCGAAGCCGGACAGGTTCGCGAGCACGACGACGGGGCGGTTGCCGCTCGCGGCGTTGATCGCACGGGCCACCTTCTTGCTCGACCGTGGGAACAGCGTGCCGGCCGTGTACGTGTCCGGGCCGTCGGTGGGTGGGAACCCGCGGCGCGGAACCGGCTTGGACTCGATGCCGATGAGGGTGACCGGGAAGCCGCCGAGGTGCGCGTCCTGGACGACGGCGGTCCCGGCGTCGGCCATGCCGGCCCAGCGCTCGAGCGGCTCGTGGTCCTGGTCGCTGACGGCCCGCATCAGGGTGCGGATGTCGAACGGCTTCTTGCGGTCGGGGTTGGTGACGGCCGAGAAGATGTCGCCGACCGTCGTGAACCCCGACTCGGGCAACGTGTGCGGGAAGAGCGTGACGTCGCGGTGGGCGGGGTCGCTCGTCGGCACGCGGCGCGGGCCGGCCTCGCCGGGGGCGACGTAGGCGTGCTCGTAGTGCGCCATGAGGATCTCGCGGGCCTCGACGAGGTCCTTGGCCCAGTACTGGGCCTGGCCGTTGGGGCCCATGACGCGGTCGTAGCCGCCGATGCCGAAGTTGTCCTCGGCGCTGACGCCACCGGAGAAGTCGAGCGACTGCTTGCCGGTCAGGACCATGGCGCTGTCGGGCGTCATGACGAGGATGCCCTTGGTGTGCATGAGCATCGTCGCCTCGGCGTTCCAGTACGGCTGGGCGCCGACGTTGATGCCGGCGACGACGATGTTGATCTCGCCGCCCGCCTGCGTGAACTCGATGATCCGCTTGAGGGCGCGGGCCACCCAGTCCATGTTCTCGGTCCCCGAGTCCATCGAGATGCGGGCGCCGGCCGACAGCGAGTACCACTCGAGCGGCACCTTCATCGCCTCGGCGAGGTCGATGGCGGCGATGACCCGCGCGCACTCGGCCTCGGCGACGGAGCCGAGCGAGCGCAGCGGGTCGCCCGACAGCACGACGCGCGTCACACCCTGCGGGTGCCGCTGCGTCGGCGTCGTGACGACGGCGACGATGATGCCCGCCTTGTTCAGCCCGACGGGACGGTCGACGGGCACGAGGACACCGGTGTCGTCGAGGTCGTGCTCGACGACGGTGCCGCCCTGGCCGGCGATCATCGACTGCAGCTCGTACGGGTAGACGAGGCCCCGGCGGCGCGCCCGGACGACCTTCGACGCGTAGTCGTCGAGCGGAGCGAGCGGCTCGGTGGGCGGGGCGCCGACGGCCGCCTCGACGCCCGAGCCCGGCTGGTAGAAGAAGCGACCGGCGATGGGGACCGGCTTCTGGTCCGCGGCGGTGGTGACGTTCGCCTGGACGAGGACCTCCTCGATGCCGGCGCCGGCGGTGAGCGGCGCGATCTTCCCGCGAAGCGCGGTCAGCTGGCCGAGGTCGGCCTCGATGGTCGGCCAGATCTGCACCCACACGTGGTTCATGTCGAGGCGCGAGCCGCCGGGACCACGGGCGGCCCGGACCCGGCGGACGGCCTCGAGGCACTGGGCGATGGCACGCTCGACGTGCGGCAGGCCGGACACCTGGCCGTGCTCGTCGCGCACGACGACGACCTGGCGGACCTGGGCGAGCGCGACGAGGCGTCGGTCCTCGGGGTTGTCCTTGGCGACGCACTCGTAGAGCAGGACGTCCTCGGGGGCCTCGAGGCGCGTCACGTCGAACGCGCTGAGCCGCCACAGGTTGAGGCGGCGGCCGACCATCGGGTGCACCCCGCGGACGAGGCGGTCCTCGACGAGGCGCCCCTCGACGGGCCGGAAGGTGAAGTAGTCGACGTGCCGGTCGGTGCCGCCGCTGACGCACACGGCCACGCGCCGTGTGTCGCGCGCGAACGGCAGCTCCTGGAGCAGCGCCGCGAGGCGGTCGCTCGCCTCGTCCGGCGACTCCGGCTCGTCGGGCCACCGCAGGTAGAGGTCGACGACGGACTGGCTGCCCTCGGGGCGGGCCCAGACGTCGGCCGACACCGCGGTGTCGAGGGCGCTGCCGGGGGTGAGCTCGTCGACGGCACCGATGCTCGAGGTCAGGTGCGTCGGGCGGCCGTCGAGGGTGTAGTCGGCCGTGGCGAACGGGCGGCCGGCCTCGGTGAAGGTGCGAAGGGCGTGCAGCTCGTGCTCGCGGTAGTGCCGCTTGATGAGCACCTCGAGCATCGGCTCGTGCTGCTGCAGGCCGGCCTCGGTGTCGACCGACGCGTGCAGCCGCTCGGCGAGGAACCGGACGATCTGCTCCGGGATCACCGCGAGCTCGTCGACGCGCAGGGAGCGGTCGGGGGCGTCGGGGTCGGCCGCGAGCGCGGCCACCTTGTCACGGACGCCGGCCAGGACGCTCGCGCGCTCGGCGTCGACGAGCGGTTGGTCGAACCAGCGGAACCGGACGCTGCGGGCCAGGTCGCCGACGACCGGGAAGCGCAGCTGGGTCGCGACGACGAGCCGGTCGAGGGCGTCGCGGGCCGCGGCGTCGAGCGGCGCCGCCGGGGCCGGTTCGCCGAGCCAGCGCTGGAGCACCGACGTCGCGAACGCCACCTCGGGGGCCGAGCGCTGCTGCGACAGGAAGATGCGGAACACCGCCTCCTCCAGCTCGGGCGTGCGCTCGACGTCGGTGAGGCCGTAGTGGCGCAGGACGCGGGCGAGCTTGTCGCGGAAGTCGGTCGGCAGGCCGGCTCGGTCCGGGTCGAGGCTCTGCAGGTAGGAGTGGAAGAACTCCTTGGGGCTGTGCACGAGCAGCTCGGTGTGGCGCTCCTCGAGCGCCGGCCGGTTGCGGCTCAGCTCGGCGAAGTCGCTGATGAGGTCGAGGATCGCGATCTCCTGGGCGAGCGGCACGCGCCCCTCGGCCGCGAGCTCGTCCCGCGCGGCGAGGTAGGCGGCGAGCGTGCCGCCCTCGCCGCTGTCGGTGCCGCCGTCGAAGCCGAGGACGGTTGCCGACAGGTCGGCCAGGGCCCGCGCCGCCCGCCGGTCCGCGCCAGCGGTGCCGTTGGTCGGCTCGGGCAGGTCGAGGTCGACGCTCTCCTCGGCGGCCGGTGCGGCGTCCGCGGCCTCGTCGGCGTCCTCGAGGGGCTCGAGGCGGACGAGGGGCGCACCGGTCTCGACCTGGCTGCCGACGCTCGCGAGGATCGCGCGGACCCGCGAGGCGACGGGCGCGGCCAGCACCGTCTCCATCTTCATCGACTCGAGGACGAGCACGGGGGCGCCCGCCGCCACCTCGGCACCGACCTCGACCGGCGTCGCGACGACGAGCGCCGGCGCGGGCGAGCGGACGACGCCGCCCTCGTCCCGCGAGACGCGGTGCGTGACGCCGTCGACCTCGACGAGCTGCACGGGACCGTGCGTGGCCGTGACGAGGCGGTGGCTGCGGCCCTCGACGCTGATGCGCCCGGCGTACTCGTCGATGAGGTCGAGCTCGGCGTCGACGAGGTGCTCGGCGCCCCCGCCGGTGACGGTGACGCGGTAGCGGTGCGAGGCGGTGCGCAGGACGGTGACCTTGTACGCGGTGCCGCGCAGCTTGAGGTCGATGGCGCGGCCGACGGTGTGCTGGACCTGGGGGCGGCCACCCCGGGCGGACTCGAACAGCCGCGCCCGCTCGATGGCCTCGGCGTCCTCGTAGGCCTCGATGCCGGCGGCGACCAGCGCGACGCCGGAGTGCCGGTGCGACACGAGGCGGCCCTCGGCACGGACCCGGTCGATCCACCCGGTGTCGGCCGACCCGTCGACGACCTCGGGCTGGTCGAGCAGGTCGAGGATGAACGACTTGTTCGTCGAGCCGCCCTCGATGACGACGGTCGTCTCGGCCATGGCGCGGCGCAGCCGGGCCAGCGCCTCGTCGCGGTCGCGGCCGTAGGCGATGATCTTGGCGATCATCGAGTCGAAGTCGGCCGGGATCGAGTCGCCTTCTCCGACACCGGTGTCGACGCGGATGCCGGGACCGGCCGGGAACTGCAGCAGGCTGATGCGGCCCGGGCTCGGGGCGAAGTCGCGGTCGGGGTCCTCGGCGTTGAGCCGGGCCTCGACGGCGTGGCCACGCTCGGTGGGCCGGCCCTGCGGGAGGTCGTCGAGGCGCCCACCGTTCGCGACGTGGATCTGCAGCTTGACGAGGTCGGTGTCGGTGACGGACTCGGTGATCGGGTGCTCGACCTGCAGCCGGGTGTTGACCTCGAGGAAGGCGAAGAAGCGCTCGCCCGGGTGGTAGAGGAACTCCACCGTGCCGGCACCGGCGTAGCCGACCGCGACGGCGAGCCGCTCGGCGCTGTCCTTGACCTCCTGCGCCTGCTCGGGCGTCAGGACGGGGGAGGCCGACTCCTCGATGACCTTCTGGTTGCGGCGCTGGATCGAGCAGTCGCGCACGCCGATGGCCCAGGCGGTGCCCTGCCCGTCGGCGATGACCTGCACCTCGATGTGCCGGGCGCCGGTGACGAGCTTCTCGAGGAAGACGACGCCCGACCCGAAGGCCCGCTGCGCCTCGTCGCGGGTGCGCTCGTACGCGTCGGTGAGGTCGGCATCGGAGTCGACGCGGCGGATGCCGCGGCCGCCGCCGCCGGCCGTCGCCTTGAGCATGAGGGGGTAGCCGATGCGGGCCGCCGCGGCCGTGGCGTCCGCGAGGGTGTCGACGCCGCCGCGGCTCCACGGCGCGACCGGCACGCCGACCTCCTCGGCGATGAGCTTGCTGCCGATCTTGTCGCCGAGCTTGCGCATCGCCTCGGCGCTCGGGCCGATGAAGGTGACACCGATGCGGTCGCACAGCTCGGCGAACGTCGGGTCCTCGGCGACGAAACCCCAGCCGACCCACGCGGCGTCGGCGCCGGTCGCCCGGAGCGCGCGCTCGAGGACGGTGTGGTCGAGGTAGGGGCGGTTCGCCGCCGGGCCGAGGTCGTACGCGAGGTCGGCCTCGCGGACGAACATGGCCCGGCGCTCGCCCTCGGTGTGCAGCGCGACCGTCTCGATGCGGTGACCGTCCGGGCCCGCCGCGGCGTTGAGGTCACGCACCGCGTGGATGAGCCGCATGGCGGCCTCTCCACGGTTCACGATGGCGATGCGCGAGATCATCGAGTGCTCCTCCTGGGGACGCTGACGGGGGTGGTGTCGCACCCCGCAGCCTTCCACGGCTCACCGGTGACCGGCGAGTAGAGGGCTTGCGTCGTTCTCCCGTGGCCGGACGTGTCGGGCGCTACCGTCGCTGCCGTGAGGTGGTCGTCGTCGGACAGCGACTTCGGCGCCGTGCTGCGGCGGCTGCGCGAGGACCGCGCGCTGACCCAGGAGGAGCTCGCCGGACGGTCCGGCGTGAGCGCCAAGGCGATCGGGGCGCTCGAGCGCGGGGAGCGACGACGTCCCCACCCGCACACGGTCCGTGCCCTCGCGGACGCGCTGCGGCTCGACGACGCCGAGCGCGCCGGGCTCGTGCGGGCCGTGCCGGCCCGGGGTGAGCCCTCGGAGGCGGAGACCGGCGCCCCGCCCGCGTGGGTCCCACCGGCCACCACCGGTCGGCTCGCTCCGGCCGCCGTGGCGCCGCTCTTCGGCCGGGACGAGGACCTCGTCCGCCTGGAGGGGCTGCTGGCGGGGCAGCGTGCGCGGCTGGTGACCCTCACCGGCCCTGGTGGCGTCGGCAAGACGCGGCTGGCGACGGAGGTCGCGACGCGCGTCACCGACCTCTTCACGGGCGGCGTCCGGCTCGTCGACCTCGCGGCCGTGCGCGAGCCGTCGCAGGTGCTGCCGCACGTCGCCGTGGCGCTCGGCGTCGTCGAGCAGCCGGCCGGGACGGTCCCGCTCGTCGAGCAGGTGGCCGCCCACCTCGCCGACCGCCGCGTCCTGCTCGTCCTCGACAACGTCGAGCAGGTGACCGGGTGCGGGCCCGGGCTCGCCGAGCTCGTCGCGCTCGCGCCCGGGCTCACCGTCCTGGCCACGAGCCGCGCGCCCCTGCGGGTGCGCGCGGAGCAGGAGGTGCCGCTGGCAGCGCTCACCCTGCCCGTGGCCGGGGACGGGCGTGACGTGGCGGACTCGCCCGCGGTCGCGATGTTCCTCGACCGGGCGTCCGCCGCGGGCGCGCACACGCTGCGGGACGGCACGGCGCCTGCGACGCTCGCCGCGATCGCCCGCCACCTCGACGGACTCCCGCTCGCCATCGAGCTCGCCGCCGCGGCCACCCGCGTGCTGCCCGCCGACGCCCTCCTCGCCCGGCTCGAGTCCGGCAGCGCCGACGTCGGCGTGCCCGGTCCACGCGACCTGCCGGACCGGCAGCGCAGCATGTCGACGGTCCTGGACGGCAGCGTCGAGCTGCTCGAGCCGCGGCACCGGGCCCTGTTCCTGCGCTCCGCCGTCTTCACCGGCGGGTTCTCCCTGGACTGGCTCGAGGCCGTGGAGGCGGGCGTCACCGGCCGTCCCGGCGACGCCGCGCTGCCCGGTGCGGAGCTGCCCGGTGCCGCGCTGCACGGTGACGCCGCGCTGCCCGGTGACGCCGCGCTGCCCGGCGTGGCGGCCCTCGTCGAGCAGGCTCTCGTCCTGCCGGTGCCCTCGCCCGACGGCACCCCGCGGTTCCGTCTCCTCGAGCCCGTCCGGCAGTACGCGATCGCACGGGCGCACGTCGAGGACCACGCGCTCGCCGCGGCCGAGGCGCACGCCGTCCAGGCGCGCGAGGTGGCCCTCGCCGCGCACCGCCGGCTCTGGGCCCGCGACGTCGGGCCGGTGCTCGACCGCCTCGATGCCGACCACGGCAACCTCCGGGCAGGGTTCCTCCGGCTCCTCGAGCTGGACCGCGTCGCCGATGCGGCCGACCTCGCCGGCTCGCTCTGGCCGTACTTCGCGATGAGGGGACGGGTGCGCGAGGGACTCGAGTGGCTCGACCGGGCCGCGGGCGCGGGCACACCGTCGGCGGTCGCGCGGGCCGCCGTCGGTCGGATGGGCCTGCTGCTCGTCGTCGGTGACGTCGTCGGCCTGCGCCGGCTGGGCGAGGTCGCGACCGGCCTGGCCGACCGGGCCGGCGAGACCCTCCTCGTCGTCGAGGCCACCCTGCTCAGCGGGCTCGGCGCGCTGTTCGCCGGGGACCTGGTCCCAGGGGAGCGGCTTCTGGCGCAGGCAGAGGGCCGCGCCGCGGACCTGGGCGGTGAGGAGGGCGGCGACGGCGACCTGCGCCGCTGGGTCCGGCTGCACGTGCAGCTCGGCCGTGGGCAGGCGGTCCTGCTCGCGGGCGACGCCGAGGCTGCGACCGGACTGCTCGAGGAGGCGGTCTCGGCGGCGAGAGCGCTCGGCAACGAGTTCGGCCTCGCCACCGCGCTCAACACGCTGGCGACGGCCCGACAGCACGCCGGTGCGGATGCCGACGCAGCGGCCCTGCTCGGCGAGTCCCTCGCCGTGTCCTTTCCGCTACGCCTCGCCTGGACGCTCGGGTACGCCGTCCCGGAGATGGCCGGTGTGGCCGCGCGGTCGGGACGACCCGAGGCCGCAGCGTTCCTCTTCGGGGCGGCCGCCACGCTCGGTGACGCGACGGCGGTGGACCCGCACTACCCGCCCTCGCGCGCCACGGTGGACGCCGGGCTGGTCGCCGCCCGGACGCGGCTGGGTCCCGACGAGTTCGCCGCCGCGTGGGAGGCGGGTCGGACCGCGACCCCGGAGGAGGTGGGCCGTTTCGCGGCAGAGGTCGCGGACGCGATCACCTCCCAAGGCGAAGCGCACGTCACCCCCGGACGCGGCTGACGAAGCGTCGGTACTGCCGCGCGCCGACCGTGCGCACGAGCAGCCGGACCGGCAGGGGCAGCTTCGCGAGCATCGCCCGGCGCTCCTCCGGGGTGCACTCCTCCAGCAGCGCCCCGAAGAGCAGCGGCAGCTGGGACCGCGTCATCTTCTCGATCCCGTGCTCGCCGAGGCTGTCCCACTCGGCGACGGTGACGTACCGCAGGCACAGGGGCAGGATCTCGCGCTCCTCGAGGTCCAGGTGCTGGGCGAGGTCGGCGGCGAAACGCTCGAGGACGTCGGCCAGCGCCGCGCCGCGGGCCCGGGTGGGTGCCGCCTCCCAGGTGGGCAGCAGGTGCTCGACGCGCTGGAGGTGGTCCTCGATGCCGTGGTGCTGCGCCTGCATCGTCTCGACGAGCCCGGTGGAGGGCGCGGCCCGCTCCAGCAGCGCGGGCCACAGCACCGCGTCCTCACCGGTGTGGTGCATCTCGAGACCGGCGAGGACGAGGCGCACGGCCCCGGCCACGGTCCCGGCCCGTTCGACGTCCCCGTCGGCGACCTGGCGCACGAGCCCCGGCAGCAGGCGCGTCTCGCGCCGGAAGGCGCGGTGGACGATGACCATCTCGTGGACCCACGGGCGGTCCGACGTCGGCGTGGTGCTGAAGGTGGTGGCGCTCACGGTCAAACCCTTTCACTGGCGTGGTGCTGACCTGTCCAGCGTGGGCGGCGGGTGCGGCACACCCCAGCCACGGCGGCTCCACAGCGCACCCACACCACCTCCACGCACCACGCCCGAACGAGCCGGAACGAGCCGGCCGCTGCCGGACCTCGTGCGCGACCCGGTGCCCGGACGTAGGTGCCGGACGACGGTGCCGGTGGTCGGTCAGGCGGACGCGAGCTCGGCGACGACGGCCCGGACCATCCGCCGGCCGTGCTCGGCCATCCGCGGGAAGGTGTGCCGGTAGTAGTCGACGCCGGTCAGCGACGGCGCGAGCGCCCAGCCGCACGCCCGGAGCCAGGTGGCGTCGTCGGGGGCGACCGCCTCACGGTACGCGTCGCGGGCGGCGCCGGTGAACGTCCAGAGGGCGGCGGCGACGTCCGGGGCGGGGTCGCCGACCCCGAGCCCGCCCCAGTCGATGACGCCGACGAGGCGGCCCGCGTCGACGACGAGGTTGCCGGGCTGCAGGTCACCGTGGATCCACACCGGCGCAGCGTCCCAGTCGGGCGCGGCGAGGCAGGTCTCCCAGGCGCGTTCGGCGGCCCGGAGGTCGAGGCCGTCGTCCTGGTCCTGCAGCCGCCCGAGCGCTCCGCGGACGGCGTCGTCGACGTGCCGCAGCGGCGCGCCGCGTGAGCCCGGTTGCCGGGAGGGGCCGCCGGTGGCGTCGACCGCGTGCAGGGCGCGGGTGAAGGCAGCCAGGTCGCGCGCGAGCGGCACGTCGTCGGAGCCGAGCCGTGGCGGCGTCGTGCCGCGCAGCCACGGCACCACGGCCCAGGCCCACGGGTAACCCCCTCCCGGGTGACCGAGGTGCGCCGGCACCGGGACCTCGGCAGGCAGGTGCGGCGCCAGCCCCGGGAGCCAGCGCGCGTCCGACGCGGCCTGCCCAGCCGCGTGGGCCACCTTCGGCATCCGCACCACGAGGTCCTCGCCGAGCCGGAAGAGCACGTTGTCCGTGCCCTCCACGTCGTCGGGCAGCGGCGTCACCGGCCGCCCGGCCCACTGCGGGCACTGGTCCTCGACGAGTCGGCGCACCAGCGCGGGAGTGGCCCGGACCTCGTCGGCATGCATCGGCACCCGGCCACCCTAGGCGCCGACGCCTCCGACGGGCGAACCCTTTGCGTCCCGAGCGCGGGGGTCGGCCGCGGGCCAGGACCGTCGGCGCCGACGGATAGCGTTGCGGCCCGTGACCACGATCGACGACGTCAGGCAGGCCGTCCGCACCGCGAGCGAGGTGTCGCTCGACGTCGTCCTCGGGCCGATGAAGTCGGGCAAGAGCCTCGAGCTCATCTCCCTGCTGTCGCCGTTGCAGTACACGCGCGTCAGGCACCGGGTCTACCAGTCGGCCCGGCACGTGCGCGACACCGGCGTCACCTCGCGCAGCGGCGGCGTCCTCACGACGACCAAGACCCTCGCCCTCGCCGAGGCGCTCGACGCCGAGCTCGACCTCGTCGCCGTCGACGAGGTCCACATGTTCGACGTCGCCGACATCGAGGTCGTCGGCCAGCTGCTGCGTCGCGGCACGCGCGTCGTCGTCGCGGCATCGACCTCGACCACCGCGGCGAGCTCTTCGCGCCGGTCCGGGCCCTGCTCGAGCTCGGACCCGACGCCGTGACGTACCGGCGAGCCGTGTGCGACGTGTGCCCCGACTTCAGCGCCACCCACACCCAGGTGCTGCGTGGTGGAGTGCCGTTCCTCGACCGGCTCGGCGGAGCGGGCGGATCGGGCGGATCGGGCGGCACGCAGGCCCTTCCGGACGACGGCACGTTCTCCTACGAGGCACGCTGCCGCACGTGCTTCGTCCGCCCGCGCGACTGACGGCGCTCGTCATGGCGCTCGCCGTGGGCGCCCGAGGCTCCTGCGGCGTCACGGATGGCGACCACGACCCTCGCGCCTGCGCGACGCTGAGCAGGCCCGACGCGTCCACCGGCCGATGGTGGTCGTCATCCGGAACGGCGGCGCGCGGCCCGTGTCCACGGCGCACGCGACGACGCGGCCGCTGTGCGCACGTATCAGCGCGGCGCGCTCGGGCCACTGTCGGTGATGAGCGACGACGTCGTGTTCGTGCACGGCACCCCGGTGCGGGTGCCGGGCGGTGAGTGGCGCCGCGGCGAGGGCCCGAGGGTCGTCGTCCGCTTCGGTACGCCCGTCGACGCCGGGCTGCGGGCGGCGCTCGCCAGCGCGGGTGTGACCGTCCGGTTCTGGTGCCCGCCGTCGGGCGCGTGCGTCGACCTGCCCGACGCGTCGGGCCCGCTCGAGGACTCCGTGCCGGGAGCCGTCGGTGCCGTCCCCTACCGGGCCGCCGACTGCACCCGCGAGGTCGTGCCTCCCTCGGTGGCCGGCCCGGACGTCGTCGACGTCGTCGTCTTCGAGCGGGCCGAGCGCGACGCGGTCGCGCGACGGCTCCGGGACGCCGGGCACCGGGTGCTCGCCCAGGACCGGAGCAAGCTGCGGGTGCAGCTCGCGGCCGGAACGACGCGGGCCGACCTCGCCGCGGTCGTCGGCGTCAAGCTCGTGACGACGCCGCGCCTGCCGCACGTCCTCGACGACCCGCTCGACACCGCCGTCGGCGCGACCCTGCCGCGGCACGACGGTCTCGACGGCAGCGGCGTCGTCGTCGGCGTCGTCGACACCGGCCTCGACTCCGGACGACTCGACGACCTGCACCCCGACCTGCGCGGCCGCGTGGCAGGCCTCGTCAGCCGACCGATCGACGCCAGCTGGGACGCCGTCGCGGTGCACCCCGGTGCCGACGACGGGGCGGCCGACACCAACCGCGGCCACGGGACCTTCGTCACCGGGACCGTCGTGGGCACGGGTGCGGCGAGCCAGGGGGTCAAGCACGGGGTCGCCCCCGGCGCGCGCGTCGTCGTGCAGGCCATCGAGCAGTACGTCGATGCAAAACCCGTGCAGGAGAAGGCCTTTCCGGACGGCTACTACCTCGCCGGCCGGCCCCTCGACCTGCGCGACCTCTTCGAGACGGCCGCCGGGCAGGGCGCACGGGTCCACGTCAACGCGTGGGGCGACGCCGTCGCCGGCGCGTACACCGACGACGCGCACGAGGTCGACCTCTTCCTCGCCGAGCACCCCGACCACCTCATCCTCTACGCGTCCGGCAACCTCGGCTCCGACCCCGACGCCGACCGAGCGCCCGACGGGACGACCGTCTACTCGCCCGCCTGCGCGAAGAACGTCCTCGCCGTCGGCGCGACGGAGGGTCCGACGGCGGGCGTCGGGGAGCGTCGGGGGTGGGCCGCCTTCGAGAACGCATCCCGCCGGTATCCCAACCCCGCCGACCGCGTCGACCCGGTCAGTGGCGAGCCCGACCGCATCGCGCTGCTCACCTCGACCGGCCCGACCCCGGACGGACGCCGCAAACCCGACCTGTGCGCCCCCGGGACGAACCTCGTGGGCCTGCGCAGCCTCGTGTCGCCGGACATCGGCAACGGCATCGCTTCGCCCCAGCCGTACTACTGCTACCGGTCGGGCACGTCGATCGCCGTCGGGGTCCTCGGCGGCGGCGCAGCCCTCGTGCTCCAGGGCTGGCAGCGGACGCGTCGGCGCCCGACCGGCCTGGGGCTCAAGGCGATTCTCCTCATGGGTGCGGCGCCCGTGCTGCGACGTGGCTCGACGACCGGGCAGCGCGAGGACCCGCAGGTGTGCGGCTGGGGACGCCTCGACGTCGCCGGCTCGCTGCCCTCGGGACCCGCGCACGTGGCCTGGCTCGTCGACACCGACGCCGACGCCCTCGACACCGGTGACCGACGCGCCTGGACGCTGCGGGTGCCGCCCGGTGGAGGTGCGGTCCGGGTGGCGCTGGCCTGGTACGACGCGCCCGACCCGCGCCTCGTCGACGACCTCGACCTGGTCGTCGCCACCTCCGACGGCACGACGTGGTGGGGCAACCACCCCGACGGTGCGCCCGGCCGACCGGACACCGTGCACACCGTCGAGGTCGTCGACCTGCCGGCCGCGGCCGAGGGGCTGCACCGCATCGAGGTCGCCGGCAGCCGTGTCATGACCGGGGCCCGGCGGTTCGCGCTCGCCGTGCGCGCCCCGCGCGGCAGCCGGCTACGGCGCACATCCGGACGTATCACCCCACCGCCGTCCTGACTCTGACTCCCACGGGGGCACGGGTCCGCCCCCGTGACGGTCTGCGAGGCAGACCGGCCACGCACAAGGCAGGAGCCACATCATGGCTGAGACGAAGACTGCGCCGCGCGCCCGCCGCACCTCGGCACGCCGTCCCACGACGGCGTCCCCGGCGGCGAGCGCATCGGCAACCACCGGCGGCGCCGACGGCGCCGACGGCGCCAACGGGTCGACGGCGTCGCGCACGTCGACGGCGCTCACCCGACGCGCGACGCGTCCGGCAGGCGGGGTCGCGCTCGACGACACCGTGCCGGCGGGCGCCGCCACGACGCCCGCCGCCCTCGGCGCCGACGTGACCGACGAGCTCGGCCGCGTCGCCCCGACGTTCGGCAACGTCCTGTCCTCGATCGGTCTCGGCGTCGCCACGTCGCAGACCGCCCTCGACAAGGGGCTCGTCGACAGCGTCAAGGCGCTCTCGGACAAGAAGGTCAAGGTCGTCACCGACGTCATCCAGACGCTCGACGACGACGGCCTGCCCGACCTCGATGCCACCGAGCTCGTCACCTCCGAGGTCTCGGTGCTCAACTTCATCACCCCGACGGTGCACGAGTGGAAGTTCGTGCGCCTCGCGATGGACCTCGAGGTCGGCGAGATCGACAACACCCAGGCCATGACGTTCAAGCGCGAGCAGGTCTCGATCGGCTCGAACGCCGTCGGCATGTTCTGGGGCTTCCTCGGCTGGTTCGACACCCACGACGAGTCGAGGACGACGACCGTCACGTCGAGCTCCGAGCAGGAGGTCGACTGGTCGCAGGGGCAGGTCCGCGTCGACGCGCTCCTCGCGCCGCGCGAGGCGGACGGGTTCACCCCGCCGGCCAACGTCGACATCGGCCCGCGCCTCTACTTCTCACAGGGGTCGGTCACCGACACGACGGCCGCCGGCGTGCGGACGCGCTCGGTCAAGGTCCGCATCAAGGTCCTCAAGTCGTCCGGCGCCGTCAACCCGAGCAAGAACCTCGTCGTCGAGGCGACCGGGCTCGGGATCAGCTTCACGACGGGTGGTGGCTTCGGCGGCAGCACCACCAACACGGACGGCGAGGTCGAGGTCACCCTCTCGCGCGTCGTCCCCGTCGGGGCCACCGTCACGCCCCGCCAGTTCCCAGTCACCGCCTCGCTGGGGCAGGTCCGCCAGAGCAGCCAGGTCACGCTCTGACGGGTCGCAGCAGCGACCCGCGGAGCCCCCACCACGAGGAGCACACCATGAGCATCATCCCGGTCGGGGCCGGTACGGCCCCGCTCGACATCCCCAACTCCGACGTCAGCGACGAGCTCGCGCGCGCCGGGACGTCCTTCGGCGACCTCGTCGCGGGCGTCGGCCAGGCCGTCGCCACGACGCAGCGCAAGCTCAACGACACCGCCGTCACGACGACGACGGCGCTCGCCGAGACCACCGTCGACGTCCTCGCGGTCCAAGAGACCGTCTACGACGACGACGGCAACATCGACGAGTCGGTGTCGCACGAGCAGCGCCTGCCGCTCATCACCTTCATCGACCCGGTCCTCTACCAGTGGAGCCAGGTGCGCCTGCAGGGCAGCTTCGTCGCCAGCGAGCTGTCGGCCGGGGCATCGAGCACCTCGACGACCACGACCGACAGCGACGGGTCGAGCCAGGGCGGCCTGTTCGTCATCCTCGGCGGCGGTCGCACGTACCTCGACTACGACCGCACGACGACGACGGGCACGAGCGAGGTGACCTCCGACGTCTCCCGCGGCCGGATCCGCATGTACTCGGAGCTGACCCCGCGGCACGACATCGGGGTGCCGAAGCCGCGCCAGGCGGTCCAAGGGCCACGCCTGGCGGTCAGTGCCGGCGAGATCATCGACATCCCCGCGGCAGGCGGCACGCCGGCCCAGCGGACGATGCAGGTGACGGTCGAGTACTTCCGCCGTGACAGCACGCCGATCGCGGGCAAGACCATCTCGATCGAGACCTCCGGCGTGCCGTTCGAGTACGTCGGCGGCGTCGACCAGACCGACGCGGACGGCACCGTGCAGATCCTGCTGCGGCGGACCTTCCTCGACGAGGCGGCGGACCGCTCGCCGGTCGAGTCGATCGTCTCGGCGCGCATCGGCATCGTCTCCAACGACACGACCGTCGTCTTCTGACGGCCGCGACCGCCATGGGCAGCAGCAGCCCGGCCGCGGAGCTCGGCGACCTCGTCGCCGGGCTCCTCGGCGCGGTCGTCGACGCGCAGGCGACGATCGACGCCGATGCGCAAACCCGCACCGACGCGTGGCTCAACGACCCTCCCGGGGACGTGCCGGTGCCACCGCCGCTCTGGTTCACCGTCGGTTCGACGGCCCTCGAGGTGCAGCTGGCGGCGCGGGTCTCCGCGACGGTGCCGGGGCGGCCGAGCCTGATCGTGCGCACCGCGAACCCGGTCGACTCGGCGCTCCTGGGCTACGAGGCCTCGACGCAGATGCGGCTGCGGGTCGTCATGGACGCCCGGCCGCGCAGCGCTCTCCCGGCCGACCCGGCCGACCCGGCCGACCCGGCCGACCCGGCCGACCCCACCCCCTGAACGCTCCCACCCCTGGAGGACGATCCCCGTGACCGACATGACCGACCACGGCACGCTGCGACCCGGCACGGCGACCCACGTCGGCACCGCGACCACCGGCCCGCTGTCCGGATCGCCCTCCGGATCGCTGTCCGGATCGGTGCTCGTCGGTGCCGTCCTGCGCCCGAGCACCACCGTCATCCGCAACGACGGCGTCCTCGGCATCTTCCGGCCGGTCGACTCCGTCGAGGACGACAGCGACCGCAAGCTCGTCGAGGACCTCGCCGCCGAGGTCGCCCGGCTGCAGAGGGAGAACGACGCACTGCGCGCGCAGGTCGCGTCCCTGCAGGGCGAGGGCCGCCACTACGACGAGCTCGGCACCGCGATCGCCAACGCCACCGACCAGCTGCAGCGCCAGCTCTCCGAGTCCTCCAACGGCGTCACCCGCTTCGCGCTGCGCGAGGTGCAGCTCGACACCAGGGTGAGCCTCGACCTCGACGAGCTCGGCAACCTGCGCTACCGCTTCCCGACGCCGGGGGCCCCGGAGGACGCGTCGGTCGGGCGGCTCGCCATGACCATCGTGCCGATCCCCGTCGAGAACGCCGAGGCGGCGTCACTGCTGCGCCCGTCGGTGCCGCTCGAGACGCTGCCGTCCGTCGACGCGGCGGGCCGCAAGGCGCTCGCCGCCGCGGGGCTCTTCCGCGCCGGCGACCTCGTCAGCGTCGGCTCGCGAGCCCGCGTCGCGACCGAGCTGCAGCGCCGCCTCGGCGTCGACCGGGCGACCTTGCGAACCTGGGTCAGCGAGGCCGAGCTCGTGACGCTGCCGGGCGCCACCGGCAGGCACGTGACCGTGCTGCGTGCAGCCGGTTTCGACTCGCTCGCGGCCGTCGGTGCCGCGTCGGTCGAGGACCTCGTGGCGCGTTTCGACGAGGCCGCCGGTTCCGTGCCGGGCGCCACGCCGCTCGACCCAGAGCTCGCCGGGCAGTGGGTGGCCGCGGCCGCCGCGTCCCGGCGCGGATAGACGCGTCGGCCGGCCGGTCACCGGGTACGGGGTCGACATGAGCGACGACACCGACTACGACGCCGAGCAGGACCAGGACTCCGAGCCCACGATGACGGCCCCCGAGGAGGGCCGCCCAGACGGCTTGGACGCGCTGCATCCCGACCAGGGGCAGTCCACGTCAGCCGTGCCCGACGAGGATCGCGAGGCCGGCGGCCAGCCGCCGGAGGACACGGACGCGGAGGTGCTCGAGGCCCAGCAGGAGGGGAGCCCCGCCGACGAATGACCGCCGACGAGTGACCGCGGCGGACTCACCACGGCCGAGCCACGGGGTCGGACTCACCCGCTGTGGGCCGGCTCGGCCCACAGCGGCGCGGCGGTGGGTCCTAGGTGTACTGACCGGGCACGTTGGTTGAGGGAATGCGACTTCGCGCTGTGAGCTGCTGACAGGGGAGGGCCTCCCGCGGT
>NZ_JBPGXG010000013.1:0-51017 GCF_056755255.1 Monashia sp. HAY1-5C
TCCGTCGTCGGCAGCGTCAGATGTGTATAAGAGACAGGGGTCAGAGCTTGCCGGCGACGCGGAGGAGGTACTCGCGCCGGTGGAGCGGGTCGAGGTCGGTGCGTGGTCGCGACGGGCGCGGGCCGACGACCGGTCGGTACCCGTCGAAGTCGCACACGAGGTCACCGAGCCCGCTCGTCAGGCCGGGCACCCGGTGCTGCAGCTCGTGCAGGCTCTCGGCCGGGACCTCGCCGCGCAGCCGTGTCACCTCGCCGAGGACCTCCGTCTCACGCGGCGCGGCCCGCACGTGGCCGAGCATCGTGAGGACCTGACCCAGCACGTCGCTCGGCACCTCGAGCTCGAACCGGTGCACCGGCTCCTCGACGGCGGTCCCGGCGGTGCGGAGCGCGTCCATCAGGACGAGCGGGGTGAGGTTGCGGAAGTCACCCGCGGTGCTCGACATCGACCGGTCGAACTTCTGGTGCATGTGGCTCTGCCGCGGCCAGTAGCCCGAGTGCGTCATCGTGACGGCGCAGTCGGTGACCGGCCACCCGTCGAGCCCCTGTCCGAGCGTCGCGTGGACGGTCTCCTCGACGGCCGTGAAGAACGCCGGTGGCATCGACCCGAGCTCGACCTCGAGCGCGAACCGCACGCCGCTGCCCGCCGGCGCGGGGTCGACGCGCAGGCCGACCGTGGCGTTGAACGGGTTCGGCGCCACCCCGATCAGCTCGACGGCGCAACCGGCCCCCGTGACCCGCTCGCGGCAGATGACCGTCGTGGTGCGGAACCTCACCTCCACGCCGTGGTCCGTCGCCAGCGTCGCGCCGATGACCTCCTTCTGCACCTCGCCGTAGAGCGAGACGTGCGTCTCGCCGCGGACCTGGTCGTGGCGCAGGTCGATGAGCGGGTCCTGCTCGACGAGCCGGGTCAGGGCCGTCTGCAGCTGCGCCCGGTCGGCGGGGTCGAGCGGCTCGACGACGGTCTCGAGCGTCGGCGGCGAGAACTAGTGGACGAGCGGCCGCGCCAGCCGGACGTCACCGACGAGGTCGCCGATGCGGGCCCGTTCGAGCCCCACGACCCTCGCGATCCGGCCCGCCGGGACGCGGTCGACGCGCGTGACCCCGCCGGCCTCGTGGACGGCCAGCCCGGTGACCCGCGCGTCCCGGTCGGTCGCGCGTCCGGCTGCCCGACCTCCCGTCCTCGGGGGAGCGCCGCGCTCGCTGGTGACCTCCGTGGGGGCGAGTGCGTCCGTCGGGGCGCCGGCCTCGAGAGCCCGGCCGTCGTGGAGAGGCACGCGCTCGCGCACCGCGACGGAGCCCGACGTGACGTTGACGAGGGCGACCTTCTCGCCGGCCGCCCCCCGCTGGACGGCGAAGACGGTTCCGGCGAGCGGGCCGTGCGCGTCGGGGGTCGTCGTCGGTAGCAGCCACGGCAGGGCGTCCGCCAGCTCCCGGACACCCACGCCGGTCATCGCGGAGCCGAGCAGGACCGGGCACACGAGACCGCGCCGGGTCTGGTCGGTGAGCTCGGCGAGCAGCCGATCGGCGCAGACGCGACCGGGGCGTTCGAGCCAGTCCTCGAGCAGCTGGTCGTCGGCCCGGCTCAGCGCCTCGACGACGCGTTCGCGGGCGGCCGTCCGTGCCGGCCGTCCGCGCCCGGGCACGGAGGTCGACGTGGTCCCGACCGCCGGGGCGAGCCCGAGAACTCCGAGACCGTCCGGCACGACGGTGGCCGAGCGCGTCCCCTCGTCGATGCCGCGCTCGAGGAGCACGGGCGTCACGCCGAGACGCTCGACGACCTGGCGCAGGACCCGGTCGGTGCACGCGCCGGTGCGGTCCAGCTTGTTGACGAACAGGAGGGTCGGGACGCCCAGCCGCCGCAGCGCCCGGTGCAGGACCCTCGTCTGTGCCTGGACGCCCTCGACGGCGGAGACGACGAGCACGGCGCCGTCCAGCACCGCGAGCGAGCGCTCGACCTCGGCGATGAAGTCCGAGTGGCCCGGTGTGTCGACGAGGTTGACCGTCAGCAGTCCGCCCGGCGCACCGCTGGCCAGCTCGAACGACACGACGGCGGCCTTGATCGTGATGCCGCGGGCCCGCTCGAGGGCGAGCGTGTCGGTCTGGGTGCTGCCGTCGTCCACGCTGCCGAGCTCGCCGATGACGCCGGCGTGCAGCAGCAGGCGCTCCGTCAGGCTGGTCTTGCCCGCGTCAACGTGGGCGAGGATCCCGAGGTTGGTGGTGCGCGACGGCACCGGTGAGGTGAGTGGGGTGTCCAAGGTGCTCCATGTCCTGTGCGTAGGTACGGCTGACCTGCTCGGGTGACATGAAGCTGCGGCGCATCCCGCTCTCCCTTCTCTCTGGGTCTCTGGCTGTCTCAGGGCTCCGTCGAGCTCTCGAGCTCTCTCGAGCTCTCTCGAGCTCTGTCCGGCGTCCGTCCGCACGTCCCTGCGACGTGGCGGCGCCCTCCAGTGCAGCAACCCCCGACGCGACGGGCAACCGAATATCCGCCACGCTCCCGGCCGCGAGGCGTCCGCCGGCACGGTCCGGGGGCGGGGACGGGTGCGGGCTGGTTGGTCAGCCACCCTCGCGATGCGGAACACTGGTAGGTGGCCGGACGTTGAGCCGGAGGACGAACCCACCGGACGAGCAGGAGGACCGGGGCTGCCCGCCCCGCACGTACATGGACGCTAAGCGGATACTGCGCACCCCACTGCTGTGGATCTTGGTCCTCATCAGCGCGCTCGTCTTCGGGATGATGTTCTCCCAGTCCGGCCCGCCGCGGATCGACACCTCCGAGGCGATGAAGCAGATCACGAGCGGCAACGTCACGTCGGCCAAGCTGATCAACAACGAGCGGATGGAGCTGACGCTCTCCAAGCCGTACACGTCGCCCGACGGGTCGGTCAAGGACGCCAAGTCGGTCTACGCCTACTACGTCGACGCGCGTGCCGACCAGGTCGTGCAGGCCCTCGACGCCAAGCAGCCGGCCAACGGCGTCGACGACTACATCGAGCAGCAGAGCTGGTTCGGCTCGCTGCTGTTCTCGATCCTGCCGATCATCGTCATCCTCGCGATCTTCTGGTTCCTCATGGGCCAGATGCAGGGCGGCGGCAACCGCGTCATGCAGTTCGGCAAGTCGCGGGCCAAGCTCGCGAGCAAGGACACCCCGAAGGTCACCTTCGCCGACGTCGCCGGCTGCGACGAGGCCATCGAGGAGCTCCAGGAGATCAAGGAGTTCCTCCAGGAGCCGGCCAAGTTCCTCGCCGTCGGGGCGAAGATCCCCAAGGGCGTGCTGCTCTACGGCCAGCCCGGTACCGGCAAGACGCTCCTCGCGCGGGCCGTCGCCGGCGAGGCGGGGGTGCCCTTCTACTCGATCTCCGGCTCGGACTTCGTCGAGATGTTCGTCGGTGTCGGCGCGAGCCGCGTCCGCGACCTCTTCGAGCAGGCCAAGGCCAACGCCCCGGCGATCGTCTTCGTCGACGAGATCGACGCCGTCGGACGCCACCGTGGTGCTGGCCTCGGCGGTGGCCACGACGAGCGCGAGCAGACCCTCAACCAGCTGCTCGTCGAGATGGACGGCTTCGACGTCAAGACCAACGTCATCCTCATCGCGGCCACCAACCGCCCCGACATCCTCGACCCCGCCCTGCTGCGCCCCGGACGCTTCGACCGGCAGATCGCGGTGGAGGCGCCCGACATGCTCGGCCGACACCGCATCCTCCAGGTGCACGCCCAGGGCAAGCCGATGGCCCCCGACGTCGACCTGCTCGCCGTTGCCCGCCGCACGCCCGGCTTCACCGGTGCCGACCTCGCCAACGTCCTCAACGAGGCGGCGCTGCTCACCGCGCGCAGCGACCGGAAGGTCATCGACAACGTGGCGCTCGACGAGGCGATCGACCGCGTCATCGCCGGCCCGCAGAAGCGCACCCGCATCATGTCGGCCAAGGAGCGCAAGATCACGGCCTACCACGAGGGCGGCCACGCCCTCGTCGCGGCGGCGCTCAACCACACCGACCCGGTGACCAAGGTGACGATCCTGCCGCGCGGCCGCGCGCTCGGCTACACGATGGTCATGCCCGTCGACGACAAGTACTCGACGACGCGCAACGAGATCCTCGACCAGCTCTCGTACGCCCTCGGCGGACGCGTCGCCGAGGAGATCGTCTTCCACGAGCCGACCACCGGTGCCAGCAACGACATCGAGAAGGCCACCGGCATGGCCCGCAAGATGATCACCGAGTTCGGCATGAGCGAGCGCATCGGCGCCATCAAGCTCGGCCAGTCCAACGGCGAGGTCTTCCTCGGCCGCGACATGGGCCACGAGCGCGACTACTCCGAGCGCGTCGCGAGCGTCGTCGACGAAGAGGTCCGCAAGCTCATCGAGGCCGCCCACGACGAGGCGTACGAGGCGATCAACACCAACCGCGACATCCTCGACCACCTCGTCCTCGAGCTGCTGGAGAAGGAGACGCTCAACCAGGCCGAGCTCGCCGAGGTGTTCAAGAACGTCGTGCGGCTGCCGGAGCGCCCGACGTGGCTGTCCTCGCAGACCCGCGTGCCGGGCGACCGGCCGCCGGTCCTGACACCGGCGGAGATCGCGGCATCGCAGAACGGCTCGGGCCAGAACGGCCACCTGCCGCCGCCGGTCCCACCCGACCGCGAGCTGGAGGAGAAGATCGACGAGGCCGCGTCCGTCGGTGCTCACCCCCTCGCCGAGGAGCACCCGGCCCAGGAGGTCATCGAGGTGCCGGACGACCGTCCGGTCAACCCCAGCGAGAAGGGCTGACGGGTGGCGGTCGACCACGCACGCGCCGAGGCGGCGGTCCGCGAGCTGCTGCTCGCCGTCGGTGAGGACCCGGAGAGGGAAGGGCTGAGGGACACCCCGGCCCGCGTGGCACGGGCGTACGCCGAGATCTTCGCCGGCATCGACAAGACGGCCGCGGAGGTCCTCAGCACGACGTTCTCCATCGACCACGAGGAGCTCGTCATCGTCCGCGACATCGAGCTCTACAGCACGTGCGAGCACCACCTCGTGCCGTTCCACGGCGTCGCGCACGTCGGGTACATCCCGGACAAGGACGGCCGCGTCACGGGCCTGTCCAAGCTCGCGCGGCTCGTCGAGGTGTTCGCGCGGCGGCCGCAGGTGCAGGAGCGGCTGACCTCGCAGATCGCCGACGCGCTCGTCGACCACCTGTCGGTGCGCGGCGTCATCGTCGTGATCCAGGCCGAGCACCTGTGCATGTCGATGCGCGGCATCCGCAAGCCGGGCGCCTCGACGATCACCTCGGCCGTGCGAGGCCAGCTGCGTGACCCCGCCACTCGAGCGGAGGCCATGGCGCTCATGCTCGAGGGCAACAAGTGACGGCCACCGGCATCGAGGAGCTGCTGCAGGTCACCGACCGCACGCTCGTCATGGGCGTCGTCAACGTCACGCCGGACTCCTTCTCCGACGGCGGTGAGTGGTTCGAGCCGGAGGCCGCCGTCGCCCACGGCCTGGAGGTCCTCGCTGCGGGCGCCGACGTCGTCGACGTCGGCGGCGAGTCGACGCGCCCCGGGGCCGAGCGTCCGTCGGTGGCGGAGGAGATGCGCCGCGTCGTGCCCGTCGTGCAGGCCCTGAGCGGG
Source organism: Monashia sp. HAY1-5C (assembly GCF_056755255.1). Taxonomy (NCBI): domain Bacteria; kingdom Bacillati; phylum Actinomycetota; class Actinomycetes; order Micrococcales; family Intrasporangiaceae; genus Intrasporangium; species Monashia sp. HAY1-5C. Next base: position 5,601 of record NZ_JBPGXG010000013.1, read on the forward strand.
CAGGGCGCCGTCGTGTCCGTCGACACGATGCGCGCCGAGGTGGCCGCGGCGGCGCTCGAGGCCGGTGCTGCGCTCGTCAACGACGTGTCCGGCGGCCTCGCCGACCCGGACATGGTGCCGCTGGTGGCCGCCATGGGCCGGCCGTTCGTCGCGATGCACTGGCGCGGCCACAGCACGCAGATGCAGTCCCGGGCGGTCTACGGCAACGTCGTCGGCGAGGTGCTCGACGAGCTGGCGGCCCGACGCGACGACCTGCTCGGGGCGGGCATCGCGCCGGAGAGGCTCGTGCTCGACCCCGGGCTCGGCTTCGCCAAGACCGCCGAACACAACTGGGCGCTCATGGCGGCGCTGCCGGTGCTCCACGGGCTCGGGCACCCGGTGCTGCTCGGTGCCTCCCGCAAGACGTTCCTCGGCCGGCTCGGTCGCGATGTCGACGCCCCACCGCGCCCGGCCGCCGAGCGTGACCTCGAGACGACGGCCACCTCCGTCATGGCCGCCATGGCCGGGCTGTGGTGCGTCCGGGTCCACGACGTCGCCTCCACCGTCCGGGCCCTCGCCGTCGTGCAGGCGGCGCTCGACCATGCCGGTGACGACCTCATCGAGGAGCTCGACTGATGCCTGACCGCATCGTGCTGCAGGGTGTCACCGCCCGCGGCCACCACGGAGTGCTCGCTGCCGAGAAGCGAGACGGGCAGACCTTCGTCGTCGACGTCACCATGACGCTCGACCTCGAGCCGGCCGGACGCACCGACGCGCTCGTGGCCACGGTCAACTACGCGGAGGTGGCCGGCGACGTCGTGGCCCGGGTCACCGGCCCGTCGTTCGACCTCATCGAGCGGCTCGCCGAGGTGATCGCCGACGACGTGCTGCGCCACGACCTCGTCGAGGTCGTCGAGGTCGTCGTGCACAAGCCGGAGGCGCCGGTGGGGCACCCCTTCACCGACGTCCAGGTGCGCGTCGAGCGCAGCAACGCCGCGCACGTCGTCGTCGCGCTCGGCACCAACCTCGGGGACCGCGGCCAGACGCTGACGGACGCGATGGTGGCCCTGACCGCCCTGCCCGGGCTGACGCTGACCGGCATCTCCGACATCGTCGCCACGGACCCGGTCGGCGGCCCCGAGCAGCCCGAGTACCTCAACGCAGTCGTGGTGGGGCGCTCGCTGCTGCACCCGGCCGACCTGCTCGCCGAGCTGCACCGCATCGAGGCCGAGCACGGACGCACGCGTGAGGTCCGTTGGGGCGCAAGGACGCTCGACCTCGACCTCATCCAGTACGGCCGCCCGGGGGGTCATCACGAGGTCGTCAGCGACGACCCGGAGCTGACGCTGCCGCACCCTCGCGCGCGCGAGCGGGCGTTCGTCCTCGTGCCGTGGCTCGATGCCGACCCGCGCGCGACCCTGCGGGTCGGCGAGGGCACGGCCGGCATTCGCCGCGTCGAGGAGCTCCTCTGCGACCTCGACCGCTCCGGCGTGCGCCCCGGCCCCGGATGGGAGCAGCAGTGAGACCGCACGCCGGCATCCGCGTCACGGCCCTGGTGCTGACCGGGCTCGTGGTCACCGTGCTCGCCTGGGCCGTGCTTCGTTCGGTGGCCGGCGGGGGTCACGGCCTGCCCGACCCCGGCTGGCTCGGCCTCGTCGCGATGCTCTTCCTCGGCGGCGGCCTCGTGGTGGCAGGCTGGCAGGTCCGCAAGGTGCGCGACGGTCTCGACCAGCCGCACGTCACGCCGCTGCGCGCGGCCCGCACCCTCGTGCTCGGCCAGGCGGGCGCGCTCACCGGCGCCGCCCTCGTCGGCTGGTACGCCGCGAACGTCCTCGTGCTCCTGCCCGACGCCGACGTCCAGTCCCAGCGCGACCGCATCTGGCCGTTCGTGGCCCATGCCGTGGTCGCCCTCCTGCTGTCGGCGGCCGGCATGCTCGTGCAGCGCTGGTGCCGCCTGCGCCCGACCGACGACGAGGACGAGCCCCGCAACGGACGCGACGGCGCCTGACGGCGCCCGATGCGCCCGCAACGGGTGGCAGCCGAGAACCCGCAGGGCCCCTCCGCCCCTGCACCCCCTGGCCACGGGCACCACTCGGCCCATCCGCCGACCGGACCCGCTGGGCCCCGATCGGCTACGTCACTGCTCACTCAGAGTGAGCAGTGACGTAGGCGCCGGGGGACCAGCGGTACACCCTTGAGGTACCCCCTGGTGGAAGGCGCAGGCTGAGCCCCGCGGCGACCGCCGTCGAGCCGTCGCAGCGGCGTGGGTCGGGTCCCGGCGCCGCGGGCGTCAGCGGGGCGTCGACAGGACCGGCGGGCCGGTCGTTGTCGACGTGGTGGTCGGCGTCGTGGTCGGCGTCGTGGTCGGGGACACCGGCGTCGTCGTCGAGGCTGTTCCGGTCTGACGCGGTGGGCCGGCCGGGCCGTCGGGTGTCGTCGTGCGCGCCGGCCACGGCGGGGGGATGGTGTCGACGGTGTCCTCGTCGGAGCACGCGGCGGCGAGGGTCACCGACGTAGTGATGACGGCGACCGCGGCCGCGCGCAGCCACGTCGCCCGCGACGCGCCGCGCCACCAGGTCGACCGCGACATCGGGGGCCTCACTTGTCGACGTCGCCGACGACGAAGAACATCGAGCCGAGGATGGCGACCATGTCGGCGATGAGCTGGCCCGGGAGCATCTCGCTCAGCACGGAGATGTTGTTGAACGAGGCCGACCGCAGCTTGAGCCGCCACGGGGTCTTCTCGCCGCGGGACACGAGGTAGTAGCCGTTGAAACCGAGGGGGTTCTCGGTGGCGCAGTACAGCTGCCCCTCGGGCACCTTGAGCACCTTGGGCAGCTTGACGTTCACGGGGCCCTGCGGCAGGCCGACGAGCCGGTCGAGGCAGGCCTCGGCGAGGTCGAGCGACACGTGGACCTGCTCGAGCAGCACCTCGAGGCGGGCCAGGCAGTCGCCCGCCCTGCGGGTCACGACGCGTCCGGGACCGCCCTTCGCGAAGAGCTCGCCGTACGCGAGGTACGGGGTGTCCCGGCGCAGGTCGACGTCGACGCCGCTCGCCCGGGCGATGGGACCCGAGACGCCGTAGGCCAGGGCGGTCTCTCGCGGCAGGACGCCGACCCCGCGGGTGCGACCCTCGAGGATCTCGTTGCCGACGACGAGCCGCTCGAGCGCGGGCAGCCGCCGGCGGACGTTCTCGACCGCCTTGCCCGCGCGCCCGAGCCACCCCGCGGGGAGGTCCTCCTTGAGGCCGCCGACGCGGTTGAACATGTAGTGCATCCGGCCCCCCGACACCTCCTCCATGACCGCCTGGAGCTCCTCGCGCTCACGGAACGCGTGGAAGACCGGCGTGATCGCGCCGAGCTCGAGGGGGTAGGAGCCGAGGAACATCAGGTGGTTGAGCACGCGGTTGAGCTCGGCGAGCAGGGTGCGAGCCCAGACGGCCCGCTCGGGGACCTCCATGCCGAGCATGTGCTCGACCCCGAGGACGACCCCGAGCTCGTTCGAGAAGGCCGACAGCCAGTCGTGGCGGTTGGCCAGCACGATGATCTGGCGGTAGTCCCGCACCTCGAAGAGCTTCTCGGCGCCCCGGTGCATGTACCCGATGACCGGCTCCGCCGTGACGATGCGCTCGCCGTCGACGACGATGCGCAGCCGCAGGACGCCGTGGGTCGCGGGGTGCTGCGGGCCGATGTTGAGCACCATGTCGGCGGTCGCGAGGCCGCCGGCCCCGACCCCCACGGTCAGGGCCTGGCGGCGTGCCGGAGCCGCGGTCGTGCCGGGGACCTCGGACGCGGGGGGCATGTGCTCGAGTATGCCGTGCCGCGCCGGTCGTCACGTCGCGACCCCGGGGCTGCCGTGGCGCACCCGGGTCGGGCACAGTGGGTTCGTGAGCCAGCCAGAACCCGACACCGCTGCCGACGGCACCGCCTCCGGCGTCCCCGACCCCGCCGGACGTCGTTCCGCCGTGCCGACCGCACCGGCCGCCGTCGACCTGTCCGCGGCGGCCTTCGTGGCCGACCCGTACGGCGACCTCGCCGTCATGCGGCAGGTGGCGCCCATCGTCTGGCACGAGGGGCTCGGCCTGTGGCTCACGACGACGCACGCCGCGGCCAACGACGTGCTGCGGGACCGACGGCTCGGCCGCATCTTCCGGCCTCGGGCCACCTCCGAGGACGACCCCTGGACCGTGTTCGACTGGCTGCACGCCGACTCGATCCTGGACTCCGAGCCGCCCAAGCACACCCGGCTGCGCCGCCTCGTCGCCGGCGCCTTCAACCGCGGGCACATCGAACGGCTCCGGCCGCGCGTGGAGCAGATCGCCGACGAGCTGCTGTCCGAGGCCCTTGCGCGCCTCGACGGCGACGGGGTCGACGTCATCGAGACCTACGCCGAGCCCCTGCCCGTCCGCGTCATCTGCGAGCTGCTGGGCGCGCCCGCGTCCGACTGGAAGCGCTTGCGCGACTGGAGCCAGGCCATCGTCCGGATGTACGAGGTGGCGCCGTCCGCCGACGCGCAGCTGGAGGCGCAGCGGGCCTGTGCCGAGTTCGCCGGGTACGTCGAGGCGCTCGCGGCCGAGCGCGTCGAGAACCGGGGCGACGACCTGCTCACCGCCCTCGTCGAGGAGCGCGACGGCGGGGACCGGCTCTCGCGCCGCGAGCTCGTCGCCACCGTCGTCCTGCTGCTCAACGCCGGCCACGAGGCCAGCGTCAACGGGTTCGGCAACGGCCTCGCGTCCCTGCTGTCGGACCAGGCACAGCTGCAGGCGGTCCTCGGCTCGCTGGACGACGACGCAGCGGTCGCGCGCCTCGTCGAGGAGATGCTCCGGCACGACTCGCCGCTGCACCTGTTCGAGCGCACCGCGACGACCGACGTCGAGCTGCACGGTGTCACGGTCCGCGAGGGCCAGAAGGTCGCCGCCCTGCTCGGCGCCGCCAACCGCGACCCCGCCGTCTTCCCGGACCCGGACCGCTTCGACGCCGGGCGCGACCCCAACCCCCACCTGGCCTTCGGGGCCGGCATCCACTTCTGTCTCGGCGCGCCGCTGGCCCGGATGGAGCTGCAGATCTCCGTCCGGGCGCTGCTGCGGCGCCTCGGTGCGGTTCGCGTCGTCGAGGCGCAGCGACGTCCGACCTTCGTGCTCCGCGGCTACGAGCGCCTCGTCGTCGAGCGCGTCGACTCGCAGGTGGACGCGCGCGTCGACGACCGCTGAGGCCTCGTCAGGGCCGCTTCGAGGTGCGGGTGCGCACGACCAGGAAGCCGCCGAGCGCGAGCAGGACGGCGGTGCCGACGATGGTCAGGAGCACCGGCACGAAGGTGGACGAGGCGGCCTCCTCGTTCGTCGAGTCGTGCTGGCGCACATGGACGCTCGGCCCCGCCGTAGCCGTCGAGCCGTCGAGGCCGACCATGGCGTGGAAGGAGAAGGTGCCGCTGACCGGGTGGCCGTCGTCGGACGTGACGCGGTAGGTCACCGTGTAGTCGCCGCCCGGGGCGCTCGCTGCGAGCCGCTGGCGCACGACCGAGCCGTCGATCGTCGGCGCGCCCTCGGCGACGTCGCCCTTCGGGCCGGTGACGACGACCTGCGTCCCGACCGAGAGGGGCGCCTCGGCGAAGGTGAGCTCGACCGTGCCCGGCAGCGTGTCGACGACCGCGCCGTCCGAGGGGTTGGTGCGCTCGAGGACGTCGTGGGCCGATGCCACGGCGGGCAGCCCGACGGTGACCGAGAGCGCGACGCCGAGGGCGAGCAGGAGGGACGACACGCGACGCATGACGATCAGGGTACGTGGGGCCCTCGCAGCCGCTTCACCGCCCACCGGAACCCGCCGAAGCCCGCCGGGTCGACGAGGCGCGCCTCCGCGCTCGTGCGCTCGAGGGCGGCGAGGTAGCCGAGCGGGTCCTGCAGCGCGAGCGCGTGCGGCGGGACCGTCGCGGTGACCCCGAGCCGGCGCAGCACCTCGCGCTGGGTCGGGGTCTCGTCGGCGTCCAGGGTGTCCACGGCGACGTGGGCGGTGAGGTCGCACGACCCGTCGGGCACCGGTGTCGTCAGGTGCCCGGACGCGTAGCCGGCGAGCGTGCCGTGCGCGGGCCGGACGTCGCGGGTGTGGCCGTAGTCGACGCCGACGAGGGTGCCCGAGCGGACGCGTCGGACGAGGCCGGCCCACGCACGGTCACGGTCGAGGCCGACCTCGACGCGGTCGCCGGGGGCCGACGCCGGCCAGTGGTCGCGGGCCCAGGCGAGGTCCGCGCCCTCGAGCGGCCCGCCGAGCTGCTCCTGACCGGTCGCCGCGTCGACGAGCACGACGCGCAGCAGGCCCGAGCCGTCGACCTCCGCCACGGTGCACGGAACGACGTCGAGCCACTCGTGCGCCACGACGAGGCAGTCCTCGAGCCCGTCGAGCGCCTCCGGCAGGTCGGGGCCGCCGGGGGAGCGGACCCACTCGATGCGCTCGTCGAGGCCCTCGGGCCGGTCGACGACGTCGACGGCCACCACCCGGACGCCGGCCTCGCTCGGAGGGGACGCGCCGCGGTCGGTCCCGTCCGCGTACCTCGCCCCGGCGGGGGCGCCGTCGTCCAGCGCGGCGCGCACGTGCGTCGCCAGCTCGCCGCGTCCCGCCCCCACGTCGACGACGAGCCGCACCGGGTGGTCCGGCAGCGCGAGGAGGGCTCGCGCCAGCACGGCGCCGGGTGCGCCGTGCGCCGCCGTCGTGAAGTGGGCCGCGGGCCCGCCCGCTGCGACGTAGAAGCCGCGCCCGGGCGCGTAGAGCGCCTCGTGCCACGCCTCGCGCCAGGGAAGGACGTCCACGGCGCCCGACTGTAGGCGATACCGTGCGCGGGTGAGCAGCCCCAGCGAGCGCCCCGCCCGTTTCGACGTCGGCGTCGTCGGGGCCGGACGCGTCGGTTCGGTGCTCGGCGCGGCCCTCGCGCGCGCCGGTCACCACGTCACGGGCGTCTCGGCGGTCAGCGAGGCGAGCCTCGACCGGGCGGCCCGGATGCTTCCCGGCGTGCCGGTCAAGCCGATCCCCGACGTCGTCTCGGGAGCCCACCTCGTCGTGCTGGCCGTGCCTGACGACGCGCTCGCCGACCTCGTCGCCGGTCTCGGCGCGACGGGCACCTTCACGCCCGGGCAGCTCGTCGTGCACACCTCGGGCGCCCACGGCATCGGCGTCTTCGAGGCCGCCCTCGACAGCGACATCGTCCCGCTCGCGCTGCACCCGGTGATGACGTTCACCGGCACCGAGGTGGACCTCGAGCGCCTCCAGGACTGCTGCTTCGGGGTCACGACCGTCGACCTCGCGCGGCCGGTCGGCGAGGCCCTGGTCATCGAGATGGGTGGTGACCCCCTCTGGGTCCCCGAGCAGGACCGGGTCACCTACCACGCGGCCCTGGCGCACGGCGCCAACCACCTCGTCACGCTCGTGGCGCAGTCGATGCAGCTGCTCGGGGAGGCCGGCATCGAGGACCCGGCCCGGGTGCTCGAGCCGCTGCTGACCGCCGCGCTGGGCAACACCCTCCAGCTGGGTGATGCTGCCCTCACCGGCCCGGTGGCGCGCGGAGATGCCGGTACCGTGGCCGGGCACGTCGCGATGCTGCGCACGGTGGCGCCCGACATCCGGCCGACCTACCTGGCGCTGGCGCGCGCGACGGCGCAGCGGGCCCTGCTCAGCGGACGCCTCCGGGCGGACGTCGCGGACCCGCTGCTCCAGCTGCTGGCCCGCGAGGAGGACCGACCGTGACCCAGACCCCCGTCGTCGCCCGGACGCGCGACGAGCTGCGCGAGGCCCGGGCCTGCCTCGACGACGGCGACGTGGCCGTCGTCATGACGATGGGCGCGCTGCACGACGGCCACGCGACGCTGATCCGGCGGGCGCGCGAGACCCACGCCCACGTCGTCGTGACGATCTTCCTCAACCCGCTGCAGTTCGGGCCCAAGGAGGACCTCTCGCGGTACCCGCGCACGTTCGACACCGACCTGCAGATCTGCACCGACGCCGGGGTCGACCTCGTGTTCGCCCCGACCCCCGACGTCATCTACCCCGACGGCGACCCGGGCGTGCGCGTCTCGGCCGGACCGCTCGGTGACGTCCTCGAGGGTCAGGCCCGGCCGGGGCACTTCGACGGCATGCTCACCGTCGTCGCCAAGCTGATGCAGCTGACCCGCTGCACGTCGGCGTACTTCGGCCAGAAGGACGCCCAGCAGCTGCTCCTCATCCGTCGGATGGTCCGCGACCTCGACTTCCCCGTCAACGTCGTGTCGGTGCCGACGGTCCGCGAGGCCGACGGGCTCGCGATGTCGAGCCGCAACACCTACCTGACGCCGTCGGACCGCGAGACCGCGCTGTGCCTGTCGGCGGCGCTGCGAGCCGGAGCCGACGCCGCCACCGAGGGGCCCTCGGCCGTCCGTCGCGCGGCGCGGTCGGTGCTCGTCCGGGAGCCGCTGGCGCTGGTCGACTACCTCGTGCTCGTGCACCCGGACACCCTCGAGGACGTGCCCGAGTGGTACCGCGGCGAGGCCCTGCTCGCTGTCGCCGGCCGGGTCGGCACGACGCGTCTCATCGACAACCTGCCCGTGCTCGTCGGCCCCGGCGGCGGCGCCCGCGAGACCTTCTCCCACCCCTGACGCTCCCCGGCGCCGTCAGCCCGAGCCCACCGCAGCCCATCGCATCCCCTTCAAACCCCGTCGAATCCCCTTCTCCTGAGGACAGATCCACCGTGCAGCGATTCATGCTCCACTCGAAGATCCACCGTGCCACGGTGACCCAGGCCGACCTGCACTACGTCGGCTCGCTCACCATCGACCGCGACCTCATGGACGCCGCGGACCTCTGGCCCGGTCAACAGGTCGACGTCGTCGACGTCGACAACGGCAACCGCCTCACGACGTACGCCATCGAGGGCGAGCGCGGCAGCGGCATCGTGTGCATCAACGGCGCGGCGGCGCGGCTCATCTCGCCCGGCGACACCGTCATCGTCATCGCGTACGCCGCGATGGACGACGCCGAAGCGCGCGCCTTCGAGCCGAACGTCGTCTTCGTCGACCGCGACAACCGCGTCGTCGGGACCGGCCACGACGCCGGCGACGTGCCGGACGGCTTCGGCCTCCTGACGTCCGCGGTCACGGAGCGGAACCACGCCCACCACCTCTGACGCCGCGGCATACGGTATGGGGCACGACCTCCACCGGGACCCCACCGTCCCCACCGGTCCCACCGAGACGCCCCCATCGAGAAGGTGCTCATGAACGACAGCGGCATCACCGTCCCGCGCCGGCTCCGGGCGCCTGCGCCGGGCTGGACGGCGACGGCCGACGTCATCGTCGTCGGCAGCGGCATCGCGGGCCTCACGACGGCCCTGCGGCTGCGGCGTCGCGTCGACCGCGTCCTGCTCGTGACGAAGACCGTCCTCGACGAGGGGTCGACGGCCTGGGCGCAGGGCGGCATCGCCGCCGTGATGTCGCCGGAGGACAGCCCGGCGGAGCACATCCACGACACGCTCGTGGCGGGCGTCGGGCTGTGCGACGTCGACGCCGTGCGCACGCTCGTCACGGAGGGCACCGACGCCGTCTGGGACCTCATCGCGCTCGGGGCCGACTTCGACCGGGGCGAGGCCGGCGGCCTGAGCCTGACGCGGGAGGGCGGGCACCACCGCGACCGCATCCTGCACGCGGGTGGTGATGCCACCGGCCGGGAGATCAGCCGCGCCCTCATCGCCGCGCTGGACCGCGTCCGTGACGACCCCGGCATCGAGGTCATCGAGCACGCGCTCGTCGTCGACCTGCTCACCGACGCCGACCGGCGCGTCTGCGGCGTCACGCTGCACGTCATCGGCGAGGGCCAGGTCGACGGCGTCGGTGCGGCGCACGCGCGGGCCGTCGTCCTCGCGACCGGTGGGCTCGGCCAGATCTACTCCTCGACGACCAACCCGTCCGTGGCGACCGGCGACGGCATGGCGGCCGCGCTGCGGGCCGGTGCCGTCCTCGCCGACCTCGAGTTCGTCCAGTTCCACCCGACCGTGCTGTGGCTCGGTGAGGGCTCGCGCGGCCAGCAGCCACTCATCTCCGAGGCGGTCCGCGGCGAGGGAGCCTTCCTCGTCGACGCGGCGGGCGAGCGGTTCATGCAGGGCCAGCACCCGCTGGCCGACCTCGCGCCGCGTGACGTCGTCGCCCGGGCCATCATCCGGCGGATGCGAGAGACCCACGCCGACCACGTCTACCTCGACTGCCGCCACCTCGGTGCGGCCTTCCTCGAGCAGCGGTTCCCCTCGATCGTCGCGCGCTGCCGGGAGCTCGGCTTCGACCCGGCGACGCAGCTGCTGCCGGTCGCGCCGGCCCAGCACTACGCGTCCGGCGGCGTGCGCACCGACCTGCGCGGGCGCACCTCCCTCGAAGGTCTCTACGCGTGCGGCGAGACCTCGTGCACCGGCGTGCACGGGGCCAACCGGCTCGCGTCCAACTCGCTGCTCGAGGGCCTCGTCTTCGCCCGGCGCATCGCCGACGACCTCACCGCACGGCTCGGCGCGGGCGAGCTGCCACCCACGACGCCCGCGCAGGAGCCGGACGCCGTCGCGCCGGAGCTGGTCCGGGGCAAGCGCCGGCTCGACGTGCAGCGGGCCATGACGGCCGGGGCGGGCACGGTGCGCTCGGCGGCGTCGCTCGCGGCGACCGAGCAGGCGCTGGCCGCGGTGTCCGAGCGGTCCGCCCGCGACACCGACCGGCAGGGCGGACCCAAGAGCTGGGAGACGACCAACCTCGTGCACCTCGGCCGGGCCCTGACGCACGCGGCTGCGCTGCGCGAGGAGACCCGCGGCGGCCACGTGCGCGAGGACTTCCCGACCCGCGACGACGAGCGCTTCCTCCACCACGTCCACCTCGTGCGGGGCGCCGCGGGGCGTCTGGAAGCGAGCGTCGTCCCGGTGCCGCGCGCGAGCCTCGACGGCCTCGACCTCGACGCCGGCGTGCCCGACCGACCCGCCGGCCACCTTGTGGCACAGCGCGACTCACGATCCGAGGAGGACCGGTGACCGACCGGCACGACATCGCGACGCAGCCGAGCGGCCTGAGCGGCTTCCCCGAGGAGTGGGCCCGCCGAGTCGTCGACGTGGCCCTCGAGGAGGACCTCGGGCCGCGGGGCCTCGACGTCACGACCCTGGCGACGATCCCCGCCGACCAGGACCGCGTCGCGGAGGTCGTGGCCCGCGGCCCCGGGGTCGTGGCCGGTGTGCCGGTCATCGGCCTCGTCCTGTCAGCGGTGGCCGCACGGCTCGAGCTGCCGGTGCCGGCGGTCGAGGTGCTCGCCGACGACGGGGCCCGGGTCGAGCGCGGTGACGTCATCGCCCGCGTCACGGGCCGGACCCAGGTGGTGCTCGTCGCCGAGCGGACCGTCCTCAACGTGCTCAGCCGCCTGTCCGGCGTCGCGACCCACACGCGCCGGTGGGCCGACGCGCTCGAGGGCACGCCGACGATGGTCCTCGACACCCGCAAGACGACGCCTGGGCTGCGCTGGCTCGAGAAGTACGCGGTGCGCTGCGGCGGCGGCACGAACAAGCGCATGGGGCTCTACGACGTCGCGATGATCAAGGACAACCACAAGCTCGCGGCCGGGTCGGTCGCCGCGGCGTACGCCCTGGTGCGGGGGCGGTTCCCCGACGTCGACGTGCAGGTCGAGGTCACGACGCCGGCCGAGGCCCGGGAGGCCTACGACGCCGGAGCCCGGTTCGTCATGTGCGACAACATGACCGTGCCGGTGCTCGCCGAGACCGTCGCGCTGCTGCGCGCGGCCGGCGAGCCGGTCGAGATCGAGGCGACGGGCGGGATGACCCTCGAGGTCGCGCGCGCGTACGCCGAGACGGGCGTCGACTTCATCTCGGTCGGCGGCCTGACCCACTCCTCGCCGATCGTCGACATCGCCCTCGACCTCGTCGACTGACGGGCCCGCGACGCAGCCCACGCGCGGGGGTCGTCGGCGTACCCTTCGTGGCAGGAGGGTGAGGCCCATGGGCGTCGTCGACGAGCTGCTCCGCGCCAGAGCCGAGTTCGAACGCGGCGACTGGCGGGCGGCCTACGCCACGTGGACCGGGCTCGACCTCGCCGGTCTGTCCGTGGAGGACCTCGAGCGGTCCGCTGCAGCCGCCAACCTCCTGGGCCGGGCGGACGAGGCGACCGAGCGGTACGCGGCTGCGTACGAGGCCCGGCTGTCAGCGGGGCAGGACGCCGCCGCGGCGATGTGCGCGTTCCACGTGACGATGGTGCTGCGCGCGGCCGGTGGCCGCTCGGCCGCCGCCGGGTGGCTGGCTCGCGCCGAGCGGCTCGTGACCGACCTGCCACCCGCCGACGCCGCACGTGGCTGGGTCACGTTCGCGCGGATGTTCACCCACCTGGAGGCAGGACGCTTCGACGACGCCCTCGCGTGCGCCCTGGCCGTGACCGACACCGGTCGCGCCGGCGACGATGCCGACCTGGTGGCCATCGGGCTGTGCGCGCAGGGCCGGATGGCGATCTACGGTGGCCGGGTCCGCGACGGCATCGCCCTGCTCGACGAGTCGATGCTCGAGGCCGAGCGCGGAGCGCGGGAGCCGGTCACCGTGGGGCACGTCTACTGCACGGCGATCGAGGGCTGCCAGGAGGTCTGCGACCTCCTCCGCGTCGCGGAGTGGACGACGCGCCTGACCGCCTGGTGCGCGGCTCGTCCCGCGCTCGTCCTGTTCACCGGGCAGTGCGCGCTGCACCGCGCGCAGGTCATGCGGGCCCGGGGCGCGTGGGACGAGGCGCTCGACGAGCTCGATGCCGCGGTCACCCGCTACCTCGCGGCCGGGGCCGTCGATGCGGTGGGGCAGGCGTCGAGCGAGCGGGGCGACCTGCTGCGGCTGCGCGGCGAGCTCGCGGCGGCCGACGAGGCGTACGCCCGCGCCGGCAGGCACGGGTACGAGGCGCAGCCGGGCCTGGCGCTGCTCGCGGCGGCCCGCGGGCATACGAGCGCGGCGGCCGCCACGGCACGGCGGCTGCTGGCCGAGCCCGGGTCGAGCGTCCTTCGCGGCCGTTTGCTGCCTGGGGTGGTCGAGGTGCTCGTGGCTGCCGGTGACGTGGACGCCGCCCGCGCCGCGGCGCAGGAGCTCGACGAGGTGGCGACGGCGTTCGGGTCCGACGCGCTGGGGGTCCGGGCCGCCCTCGTGTGGGGACGCGTGCAGCTGGCGCAGCGCGACGCGTCCGGCGCCCTGCCGTACCTGCGTCGCGCCCGGCAGTCGGCGATGTCGCTCGACCTGCCGTACGAGACCGCCCTGGCCGACCTCGAGACCGGCCGCGCCCTCCTCGCCCTCGGCGACGTCGACGCCGCGCGGCGCTGCCTCGCCGGGGCGCGCGAGGTGCTCGACCGGCTGGGAGCCCGGCCCGCCGTCGAGGAGGTCGATGCGCTGACCGGCCGCCGGCCCCTGCCTGCGGGGTTGACCGGGCGGGAGGTCGAGGTGCTGCGTCTGGTCGCGGCCGGGTGCAGCAACGCCGACATCGCGACCGAGCTGGTCCTCAGCGAGCGGACCGTCGCCCGCCACCTGTCCAACATCTTCGGCAAGCTCGGCGTCGGCAGCCGCACGGCCGCGGCTGCCTTCGCGTTCGAGCAGGGGCTCGTCGCCGGCTCACGCGACGCGGTCGGCCGCCCGGCCGGCGACCCTTGAGCCGGACGCCGCCCGCTGCGCCGGGGCCCGGTGCCGGGCGATGTGCCCGGCGACGTACGCGGCGTCGCGACCGACACCCGGGAGCACCATCGAGGCGAACGAGTACTGGAACGACAGGCCGCAGAAGTAGAGGCCCGGCACGTCCTGCGCCACGCCCCGGAACTCGCGCGGCCAGCCGTCGTCACCGATGGCGGGAAGGTCGAGCCAGTCGAAGCGCTGCTCGAACCCGGTGGCCCAGACGATGTTCGGCACGTCGAGCACCGAGCCGTCGGCCAGGGTGGGGCGTCCGTCCGTCACGCCGGTGACGCGGTCGAGGCGCCGGTCGACGCCCCGGGCCGCGAGGTCCTCGCGCTTGACGCGCAGCATCGGGCCGCCGTGGTGTCGGATGCCGGCCATGGCCTTGCGCCCCATCGGCGTCCGCCGCGTCAGCACGTGCCGCCAGGCGAAGAGCAGCAGCGGGAAGAGCGCGTGGACCGCCGGGGAGTCCCACCGGACGCCGAGCTGCCCGCAGTCGCGACCGGCGAGCGTCGTCGGACGTCCCTGCGCCAGCTCGTAGGCGATGTCGCACCCCGAGTGCGACGCGCCCACGACGAGCACCGGCCCCTCCCGCAGCTGTGACGGGCGTCGGTACTGGCTCGAGTGCAGCTGGAGGATGCCGGGGTCCAGGTCGGCGGCGAAGGCCGGCACGTGCGGCGACCGGCCGAACGTCCCGGTGGCCACGACGACGTTGCGGCACGCGATGACGCCGTGGTCCGTCGTCACCACGAAGCCCTGGGAATCTCCTGCGGCACAGACGTTCTCGACGCGCACGCCGAGTCGCACCGGCAGGTCGAACCGTGCGGCGTACGCGGCGAGGTAGGCGGCGACGTCGTCCTTGCCCGGGAAGACGCGCGGGTCGCCGGGGAACCGGAGCCCGGGCAGTGCGTCGTGCGCCGCGGGCGTGTAGAGCCGGAGCGAGTCGTACTGCTGGCGCCAACCGTCGCCGACGGCGGCGTTGCGCTCGAGCACGATGCAGTCGCGGCCCCGGGCGAGCAGCTCCCGTGCCGTGGCGAGCCCGGCCTGGCCGGCGCCGACGACGACGGTGTCGACCGTCTCGTGGGTCTCCAGGGTCTCGAGGTCCTCAGTGGCGGGGTGATCGGCGGCTGTGGTGGTCCTGATGTCGTCCATGGTGTTCCTCCTGTGGTCCGTGCAGCCACGGTAGGAACGGCGGCCCGGGTGCCGCGTCGGTCATGATGCCCATCCGCTGCGATGCGGGAATGGGCAGAAATGACCACGACGGCGCCTCGGCGCGGGCTCGAGGCGACGGTCCGACGGCGGTGGGCAGGTCAGGTCAGTAGCGGCGCCACCAGAGGTTGACCGCGTAGTCGACGCCGGTCGCGTCGGGGTGCTCCGCCAGGACGAGGTCGGCGTGCTCCGGCGCGAACTCGATGCCGACGACGGACTCGAAGTCCTCGCGCGAGTCGAAGTCCCAGCGGATGTCGAGGCGCTCGCGGGACCAGCCCCGCCGCTGCCAGAAGCGCTCGACGGCGCGCGGGTCGTAGGACGGCAGCGCCCGCCGGAACCACGTGCCGAAGGTCGAGCGGGTGGCGTCGTTGTCGATGACGAACGCGGCACCGCCGGGGCGCATGACCCGGTCGAGCTCCGCGAGCCCGGGCTCGCAGCCGGGGCCGAAGAAGTAGGACCAGCGGGCGTGCGCGACGTCGAAGGACCCGTCGGGCACCCCGATCGCGGCTGCTGCCTCCTCGCGGACCGAGGCGTTCGGCAGGTGTGAGACCCGTTGCGCCGCAAGGGCGGCCAGCGGCGGGTGTGGTTCCACGCCGACGACCGTCCGCGCGGAACCGGCGAACATCGGCAGGTGGAAACCCGTGCCGCAGCCGATGTCGACGACGTCGCGGTCCGCCCAGTCGAGCACCGAGCGCATGGCCGCCTCGATGACGTGGTCGCGGTCGACGCCGAGGTTCTCGATCTCGTAGACGTCCGGGGAGTCCCAGATGTTGGGGGAGGGGATGACCTCGCTCACCGTGCGGCTCCCGCGTCCCGGCCCGGCGAGCGCGGCGCCGGTCGCAGCCGCTCGCCCTGCGCGTCGAGCGTCGCCGGGTGGACGAGCAGCGGCAGCAGCTTGCGGACGCCACGAGCGCGGACCGCCTTGACCTGGGCCAGGTGCGCCTCGGCGCGGATGACGAGCTCGGCGTACGCCATGGGGCCCATGAGCTCGACGAGCTCGGCCTCGTTGGAGCGGTAGACCGGCTCTCGGCCGACGTGCGCCTCGGGGTTGCCCGAGCAGTACCAGTCGAGGTCGTGGCCGCCCGGGCCCCAGCCACGCCGGTCGTACTCGGTGATCGTCACCTCGAGGTAGCTGGTCTCGTCGGGCAGCACGACGGTGCGGAAGGTTCGGCGGATCGGCAGCTGCCAGCAGACGTCGGGCTTGAGCGTGTGCGGCTGCACGCCGGTGAGCACGGCGTGCTGGTGGAGCGCGCAGCCCACGCCCGCCGGGAACCCCGGACGGTTGAGGAAGATGCAGGCGCCGTCGACGACCCGGGTCTTGCGGGCGCCGTCCTCCTTCTCGGTCCAGTCGTCCTTGTCGCCGGTGGCAGTGCCGACCGAGTGGTACTGCCACTCGTCCTCACCGAGCTCCTCGACGGCCCGCTGGACCCGCTTCCAGTCGGCCTTCTCGGTGAAGTGTGCCCCGAGCGTGCAGCACCCGTCGTCGGGCCGGTCGGCGTAGATGCCGTGGCACCCCGAGCCGAAGATGCAGGTCCAGCTGCTCGTGAGCCAGGTCAGGTCGCACCGGAAGCGCTGTTCGGCGTCCGCCGGGTCGGTGAACTCCACCCAGACGCGAGGCAGGTCAAGGGGTGCTTCGGCCACCGGCACACCCTACGTCCGTCTTCCTCCGGGGCGAACACCCTGTTCGCGTCCGCGTCGGTCCGACGGTGCGCTCCGGCACCCGGGCGAGCGCGAGCACGGTGGTCGCCGAGGGAACCGGTGGGGCCTACCGTGTGGTGCATGACAGCGAGACCGACGCCGCGGGGGAGGGGCCGGCGTCCGGGCGGGGCAGACACCCGCGCCGCCATCGTCGACGCCGCGCGCCGGTCCTTCGCGACGCACGGCTACGACAAGGCGAGCGTGCGTGGCATCGCGCGCGAGGCCGGCGTCGACCCCGCCCTCGTCCACCACTACTTCGACGGCAAGGCGGCCCTGTTCGCCGAGACGCTGTCGGTGCCCGTGGACCCGGCCCGGATCGTCGAGCGCATCCTGGCCGGCGGCCCGGACGGCGTCGGCCGGCGTGTCATCGAGACGTTCCTGGCGGTGTGGGAGCCCGGTGACCGGCGCGACGCCCTCGTGGCGCTGGTGCGCTCGAGCATGACGAGCGAGGACGCGGCCCGGGTGCTGCGCGAGTTCCTCGGCCGCGAGATCTTCGGCCGGGTCGCCGCCGCCTTCGGGCTGCCCGACGTGCAGCTGCGGGGCGGCCTCGTGGCCTCGCAGATCATCGGGCTCGTCGTCATGCGGTACGTCCTGCGCATGCCGGGGGTCGCCGATGCGAGCGTCGAGCAGCTCGTCGAGCGCATCGGGCCCGTCATCGAGCACCACCTGTTCGGCCGCTCGGCACCGGCCGGGGTCGGACCGGCCGAACCCGTTTACAGCGCGGGGGCCGAGGAGTAGATTTCATCGCATGATGAATAACTCGTCGGACCCGGCGGTCGTCGTCCGCGACCTGCGCGTCGTGCGCGGCAAGCGCCTCGTGCTGCCCGGTCTCGACCTCGAGGTGCCCTCGGGCAGGGTCGTCGGGCTGCTCGGCCCCTCCGGCTCCGGGAAGTCCACGCTGATCCGGTGCATCGTCGGCGTGCAGGTCATCGAGTCGGGCACCGTCACCGTCCTCGGGCACCCTGCCGGCTCGGCCCCGCTCCGGGCCGACGTCGGGTACGTCACGCAGACCCCGAGCGTCTACGCCGACCTCACCGTCCGCGAGAACGTCGCCTACTTCGGGCGGGCCGTCGGGCTGCGCGGTCCGGAGCTGCGGGCGGCCGTGCACCGGACCCTCGCCGAAGTCGACCTCGCCTCCCACGCCGACCAGCTCGTCCGCGACCTGTCCGGCGGGCAGGAGTCGCGCGTCTCGCTCGCGGCCGCCCTCGTCGGCCGACCCAGCCTGCTCGTCCTCGACGAGCCGACCGTCGGCCTCGACCCCGTGCTGCGGCGCGACCTCTGGAACCTCTTCCGCGACCTCGCCGAGGCGGGCCACTCCCTCATCGTCTCGAGCCACGTCATGGACGAGGCGACGCGCTGCCACCAGCTCGTCCTCCTGCGCGAGGGACGCGTCCTCGCCGACGTCACGCCGGACGAGCTGCTCGCCCGCACCGGCGCTGCCGACGCCGACGCCGCGTTCCTCGCCCTCATCGACGCCGAGGCCGCGCGCGAGAGGAGCGCGTCGTGAACCCCGGCCTCGCCCTCGCCACCGCCGGACGCGTCCTGCGCCAGGTCCGCACCGACCACCGCACCATCGCCATGATCCTCGTCGTGCCGTGCGTCCTGCTCGGCTTGCTCGCCTGGATCTTCGACGGCACCCCGGTCTTCGACCACATCGGGCCGGCCCTGCTCGGGATCTTCCCGATGATCGTCATGTTCATCGTCACGTCGATCGCCACGCTGCGCGAGCGGCAGTCGGGCACCCTCGAACGCCTGCTCACGACGCCGATGGGCAAGGGTGACTTCATGCTCGGCTACGGACTCGCGTTCGGCGGGCTGGCCATCGTCCAGGGTGTGGTCGCGACGGGCTTCGCGGTGTGGGTGTGCGGCCTCGACGTCGCGGGCCCGCTGTGGCTGCTGCTGGTCGTCGCCCTCGCCGACGCGGTCCTCGGCACCGCGCTCGGTCTGCTCGCGAGCGGCTTCGCGCGCACGGAGTTCCAGGCCGTCCAGTTCATGCCGGCGTTCGTGCTGCCGCAGGCGCTGCTCTGCGGCCTCTTCGTCGCTCGCGACCAGCTGCCGACCCTCCTGTCGTGGATCTCCGACGTCCTGCCGCTGTCGTACGCCGTCGACGCGATGAACGCCATCACCTCGAGCGCCGACGGCACCGGGGACGCGCTGCGGTCCCTCGGCATCGTCGTCGCGTTCATCGTCGGCGCGCTCGCGCTCGGCTCGCTCACCCTCAGCCGCCGCACCCCGTGACCGGTCGCTGCCCGCCCGCTGGGCGGTCCGGAGGGCGCGACCGCGGCCGCCGTTAGGGTGAGGGCATGCGTCTGGGCGTCGTCGACATCGGGTCGAACACGGTCCACCTCCTCGTCGTCGACGCCCACCCCGGAGCCCACCCGCTGCCGGCCTTCTCGCACAAGACCGAGCTGCGCCTGTCCGAGAGCCTCGACCCGCAGGGACGCGTCGACGACGGCACCGCCGACCGGCTCGTCGCGTTCCTGCACGAGTGCCTCGAGGTGGCCGACGACCAGGGCGTCACCGACCTGTTCGCCTTCGCCACGTCGGCCCTGCGCGAGTCGCCGAACGGCGAGGCCGTCATCGACCGGGTGCGCGCCGAGACCGGCATCGACCTCGAGGTGCTGAGCGGCGTCGACGAGGCTCGCATGACGTTCCTCGCGGTGCGACGCTGGTTCGGCTGGTCGAGCGGGCGGGTCCTCGTCGTCGACATCGGCGGTGGCTCCCTCGAGCTGGCGGCCGGTTTCGACGAGGAGCCCGACGTCGCGCTCAGCCTCCCCCTCGGCGCCGGACGGGTGACACGCGAGCAGCTGCCCGGCGACCCGCCCGAGCCCGACGTCGTCCGCCGCGTCCGGTCCGGCATCCGCGCGACGCTCGGCGAGAACGTGCGCCCCCTCCTCACGGGTGGGGTCCCCGACCGCGTCGTCGGCACGTCGAAGACGATGCGCTCGCTGGCGCGGATCGCCGGTGCCGCACCGCGCGCCGAGGGACCGTTCGTGGCGCGGTCGATGACCCGCGGCGACCTCCACGTGATCGGCCAGAAGCTCACCGGTATGGACGTCGCCGCCCGTGCCGCGCTGCCCGGCGTGTCCGAGGGCCGGGCACGCCAGCTGCTCGCCGGGGCCCTCGTCGCCGAGGCTGCGCTCGACCTGCTCCAGGTCGAACGCGTCGAGATCTGCCCCTGGGCGCTGCGCGAGGGGCTCATCCTCCGTCGCCTCGACCACCTCGTCGGGTGATGCCGACAATGGCCGGATGACGATCCGCATCGGGCTGTCGACGTCGTCGGTGTACCCCGGCAACGCCGCCACCGCGTTCGCCACGGCGGCCCGGCTCGGCTACGACTCGGTCGAGGTCATGGTGTGGACCGACCCGGTCACCCGCGAGCCCGGTGCGCTCCGCGCGTTGTCCGAGCTGCACGGCCTGCCGATCGCCTCGGTCCATGCCCCGACGCTCCTGCTGACCCAGCGGGTCTGGGGCACGGACCCGTGGACCAAGATCGACCGGTCGGTCGACCTCGCGCTCGAGGTCGGTGCGCCGGTCGTCGTGCTCCACCCCCCGTTCCGCTGGCAGAAGGACTACGCGGCGGAGTTCGTCGACGGGATCGCCGAGCGGGAGGCCGCGGCCGGAGTCCGGCTCGCCGTCGAGAACATGTACCCGTGGCGCACGGCCCGTCGCGACGTGCTGGCCTACCTGCCGCACTGGGACCCCGTCGACCAGCCCTACGACAGCGTCACCCTCGACCTGTCGCACACGGCCACCGCGGGGTCGGACGCCGTCGCGATGGCCCGCGCGCTCGGCCCACGGCTCGCGCACCTGCACCTCGCCGACGGGCTGGGGTCGTTCAAGGACGAGCACCTCGTTCCCGGGCGGGGGAGCCAGCCGTGCTCCGAGGTGCTCGAGCTGCTCGCCGACGCCGGCTGGTCCGGGGACGTCGTCGTCGAGGTGTCGACGCGCAAGCTGTCGGCCGAGGACCGTGAACTGGACCTCGCCGAGGCGCTCGCGTTCGCCCGGCTGGCCACCGTCCCGACGCGTGGTGCCAGCCGCATCTGACACCTGGCGCGCGGCGGGAACGACGTGCCGGCACGGCGCCCGCCGGCCGGACCGTCAGGCGGTGAACCCGCGGGGACGGACGCTGATGCTGTCGACGTTGGCGCGCGGACCCGCCTCGAGCGCGAGCCGCACCGCGGCGACGACCGACTCGACGTCGAGGTAGCGCTGCGGGTCGTAGTCGGCGCCCTCGAAGGAGACGAGCTCGTGCTGCATGTCGGTGTCGACGCGTCCTGGGTGCACCGACGTGACCCGCACCCCGTTGCCGCGCTCCTCCTCACGCAACGCGTCGGTCAGGGCGCGCAGCGCGAACTTCGATGCGGCGTAGGCGCCCCCGCCCCGCGAGCTCGTGAAGCCGGAGCCCGAGTTGAGGGCCACGACGCGTCCCCGAGCGGTCCGCAGGGCGGGCAGCAGGACACGCGTCACCGCAGCGACGGCCACGACGTTGACGGTGAGCGACTCCACCCAGTCCGAGACCGGCGCCTCGGCCACCGTGCCGCTGCGCAGGATGCCCGCCGAGTGGACGAGGACGTCGACGCGCGGCAGGCGGACCGCGAGGTCGGTGAGCGCCGCGTCGAGCGAGCCCCCCGGTGCGCAGTCGGCCAGGTCGGCGACCAGCCCCTCGGCAGAAGGCAGCTCGCCGACGACGCGGCCGACCGACTCGGTGCTGCGGCCACCCACGACGACGTGGTGGGTGGGTGCGAGGTCGCGGACGACGGCGAGGCCGATGCCGCGGGTGCCCCCGGTGACGACGGCGACGGGACGGGAGGCGTCGGTCTGGCTCATGCGGCCCACCCTAGGGTCGCCGGTCCCGCGCGGTCGGGCCTCCCGGCCCGAGGGGTGGTCGGCTCACGTGAGGCCGAGCGCGTGCGCCTCCTCCCAGAGGTCGTCGCGGACGCGGGGATGGGCGCAGTTCTCGATGATGTCGTGACACTGCTCGCGCTCGCTGCGGCCCCACAGCGCCGCGACGCCGTGCTCGGTGACGAACGCGCTCTGCTGGAAGCTCGTCACCGGCTCGTCGACGAGGGGCACGACCGTCGAGCAGTCCGCCCTCGGGTGCCACGACCGGAGCGCGATGAAGGACTGGCCGCCTGGCGAGTGCAGCGCCCCGACGATGAAGTCGGTCTGCCCCCCGAACCCGGAGTGGATGCGGGCGTCGATGCGTGAGGCGTTGGCCTGCCCGAACAGGTCGACCTCGAGGGCCGTGTTGACCGAGGTCATCCGACGCTGCTGGGCGATGAGCCCGGGGTCGTTGGTCTTCTCGGTCCGCAGCATCCGGACCCTCGGGTTGCGGTCGAGCCAGTCGTAGAGGTCGGGTGAGCCGAAGACGAACGAGGTCACGAGCGGGTGGTCACGGTCGAGCGCCCCCGCTGCGTCGAGGGCGAGGATGCCGTTGGAGAACATCTCGGTCCACACGCGCAGGTCCCGGCGCCCGACGAGGGCCTCGAGAGTGGCGTCGGGAACGGCACCGATACCGAGCTGCATCGTCGCGCCGGCCGGGACCATCGAGGCGACCATCCGTCCGATGGCCGCGCTGTCGGCGTCCGGCGGCACCGGCACGTGCGCGGCCAGCGGCGCGTCGACCTCGACGGCGAGGTCGACGTGCTCGACGGGCACCTGGGCGTCGCCGAACGTGTACGGCATCCGCGGGTTGAGCACGGCGACGACGAGCCCACCCCGGGCGCGACACGCCTCGATCGCGGCCGGCAGCACGTTGACCTCGACCCCGAGGCTGACCTGCCCGTCGACCGGCGGCGCGCAGTGCACGAGGACGACGTCGGGCGGCAGCGACCGCCGGTAGAGCAGCGGCACGAGGGAGAGCCGCGAGGGCACGTACCGCAGGTTCGGGTGGCGACGCATGCCCGGGCCGACAAAGCACGTCTCGACGGTGACCCCGTCCCGCTCGGGCAGCCCCTTCGGCGCGTTGAGCGCGTGGAGGACGTAGGCCGGCACGGCCTCGTCGACCGCCTGCACGGCCTCTAGCGGGATGGCCATGTTGCCGCTCGTGACGATGCGCGGGTTGTCCGGCAGGCCACGAAGACGCTTCTGGAGCTCCTCGACGGTGACGATCTGCACGCGTTCATCCTCCCGCCGGCGGCGGCTCGGCAGAGCTCCAGCCGACCCGTGGGGTAGTGAGATGGGTCTCGTCCGACGCGGCGGCCAGGCTGGTCAGCTGGCCTTGCGCGAGGCCTTCTTCGCGGCGGACTTCTTCGCGGTCGACGCCTTCTTCTCGCCCGCCTTGGTGGCGGACTTCTTCGCCGCGGCCTTCTTGGCGCCCTTCCCGGCGCCGGACGTCCCACCGGCCTCGGCCTCGTCGGCCTCGTCGGCCGTCCCTGCTGCGGACGACGCGCCACCGCCCGCCCCGCCGCGCGAGGCCTTGGCCCGGTCGACGCTGCGCTGCAGGGCCGCGAGCAGGTCGACGACCTCGGTCTCCTCCTCGGCGCGCTGCGGCGTCTCCTTGAGCTCGCCGCCCTCGATCTTGGAGGACACGAGCGCCTCGACGGCCTCCGAGTAGTCGTCCTCGAACTCGTCGGGCTCGTAGTCCCCGGAGAGCGAGTCGACGAGCGAGGACGCCATGGCCAGCTCCTTCTGCGTGGCGTGCGTGTCCTCCGACAGCGACTCGAACTCCGGCTTGCGCACCTCGTCGGCCCACAGCAGCGTCTGCAGGACGATGACGCCCTCGCGGACCCGGAGCACCGCGAGGGTCATGCGGGTGCGGATCGAGACGGTGACGAGGGCCATCCGGTCGGCCTTCTCCAGAGCGTCACGGAGCAGCACGTAGGGCTTGAGGCCGGTCTTGTCCGGCTCGAGGTAGTAGCTCCGGTCGAAAAGGAGCGGGTCGATCTGCTCGGAGGGGACGAACTTCTCGATCGAGATCTCCTTGGACGAGCGTGAGGGAAGGCTCTTCATGTCCTCGTCGGAGAGCACGACCATCTGGCCGTCGGATGTCTCGTATCCCTTGGCGATGTCCGAATACGGGACTTCCTCGCCGTCGATTGCGCAGACGCGCTGGTACCGGATTCGTCCACCGTCCTTCTCGTGGACCTGGCGGAACTGCACGTCGTGGTTCTCCGTGGCCGAGAACAGCCGGACCGGCACATTGACCAGTCCGAACGACACGGCGCCCTTCCAGATGGCTCGCATGGGAACAAGAATGCACCCATGCGCCCCATGCTCGCGACGCCCGCGTCGACCATTCCGACCGGGAACACGTGGCGGCACGAGGTGAAATGGGACGGGATGCGCGTCCTGGCCGACGTCTCGGACGGCCGGCTGCGGCTGTACTCACGCACCGAGCGCGACGTCACCGTCGCCTTTCCGGAGCTGCAGGGGCTGCGCTCGGAGTACGCCGACATGCTCCTCGACGGCGAGATCGTCTCCATGCGCGGCGGGGTCCCGTCGTTCGCCGCGATGGCCGAGCGCTTCCACGTCACCGACGTGCGGCGGGCCGCCCGGCTCGCCGAGGAGGCGCCGGTGACCCTCATGGCCTTCGACCTGCTGCGGCTCTACGGCGTCGACCTGCTCGGCCGCCGGTGGAGCGACCGGCGCTCGACGCTCGAGCGGCTGGAGCTGTCGACCGCCCGCTGGCAGACCCCGCCGACCTTCGCCGACGGCGTCGCGCTGCACGACGCGACCCGCGAGCAGGGACTCGAGGGTGTCGTCTCCAAGCGGGTCGACTCGGCCTACCTGCCCGGCGTCCGGTCCGCCGCCTGGCTCAAGTCGCCGCACCGCGGCACGGTGTCGGTGGTCATCGGCGGGTGGCGCCCCGAGGCGGCCGGGTCCGGGTCGCGCCGGCTCGGTTCGGTGCTCGTCGGCGTCCCGGCGTCCGGCGGCCTGCGCTACCTCGGCCGCGTCGGCGCCGGGCTGGCCGGGCGCAGCGGGCAGGCGCTGCTGCGCGACCTGACGCCCCTGGCGTCGGCCGACTCGCCCTTCGGGACGGACGTGCCCCGTGAGGACGCCGACGGCGCGACGTGGGTGCATCCCGTGCTCGTCGCCGACGTCCAGTCGCTCGGCCTGAGCGGGCAGGGCCGGCTGCGCCAGCCGGCGTTCAAGGGGCTGCGCACCGACCTGACGCCGGGTGACGTCGACGACGCCGTCGAGGGGGAGTGATGCCGGTCGAACCGCCGAAGGTCACCGTCGAGGTCGAGGGGCGCCGGATACGTCTGTCGAGCCTCGAGAAGGTCATGTACCCGGCCACCGGGACGACGAAGGCGCAGGTCATCGACTACTACGCGCGCGTCGCCCCGGTGATCCTGCCGCACCTGCGCGACCGCGCCGTGACCCGCATCCGCTACCCCCACGGCGTCGGGGACATGCAGTTCTTCGAGAAGAACATCCCCGCCGGGACCCCGTCATGGATCCGGCGTGCCGGCCGGGACCCGGTGTTCCCGCTCGTCGACGACCTCGCCGGCCTGACGTTCTTCGCCAACCTCAACTCCCTCGAGCTGCACGTGCACCAGTGGAGGTACGAGGGCGAGGGCCGCGACGCGGTGGCCCGCAACCCCGACCGGCTCGTCATCGACCTCGACCCGGGCCCCGGCACGGGCCTGCCCGAGTGCGCGCACGTCGCGCTCGTCGTGCGTGAGCGTCTGGGCGCCATCGGCCTGGACACGGTCCCGGTCACGAGCGGCAGCAAGGGCATGCAGCTGTACGCGGTCCTACCGGGCGAGCACACGAGCGACGCCATCCGCGACACCGTCCAGCAGCTGGCCCAGGAGCTGAGCAAGAAGCACCCCGACCTCGTGGTGTGGAAGATGGCCAAGGAGCTGCGCGACGGCAAGGTCTTCCTCGACTGGAGCCAGAACGTCGCCGCCAAGACCACGGTCTGCCCGTACTCGCTCCGGGGCCGGGAGCGGCCGACGGCGGCGTGCCCGCGCTCGTGGGACGAGGTCGAGGCCGGTGCGGACGGCGGCACCTTCGAGCAGCTGCGGATGGAGGAGGTCGTCGAGCGGGTGGCCTCCGACGGCGACCTCGCCGCCTCGATCACCAGCGCCTGACACATGCCTGGTACCGGCCTGCCGCATGCCTGACACCGGCCCGCCGCCGGGTCTGACGCCGGCCGGGACGCGCGAGGGCCCGGCACCGTCGGGTGCCGGGCCCTGCTGGAGCCGTGAGGCGACCGGTGGCGTCAGTGCGCCTTGTCGTAGGCCTCCTGGACCTCGGCCGAGATGCGGCCGCGGTCGGAGACCTGGTGACCGTTGGCCCGGGCCCACTCGCGCACCGCGCCGAGGTCGCGCTTGGGGGACCCGCCCCCGCGTCGCTTGGTCGCCGCGCGCGAGGCGCCGCCGCTGCGTCGCGCGTGGCCGACCCACGAGGCGAAGTCCTCGCGCAGCTTCTTCGCGTTCTGGTCGGACAGGTCGATCTCGTACGTCACGCCGTCGAGGGCGAACGTCACGGTCTCGTCGGCGTCACCCTGGTCGATGTCGTCGATGAGTCTCACTTCGACACGCTGAGCCATGTTTCTCCGTCTTCAGATGATGGGTTGTTCTGGAGGGGAAATGCATGCCCGCCGTGGCGGGCAGGATCAATTTACCGCTCCCGGTCCCGAAATGCATTTTCCGCGGGGGAAATGAGGCCCTGAATGGCGGTGAATTGCCGAAACGTGACCTTTCAGGTCGCCTCGTCGTTGTGTGTGGCCGCCTCGGGCGAATGCCGATCGGGGCTGTTCCCGGAAGACCGCATTCTCTGAATGGCCGTGTCAGTGGTCGACGCGGTCGGTGCCCGAACCCTCCCCGGCACGAGGTCCATTCACGTCGTGCGAGGCGTCGGAGGAAATGTCCGAGAGCCCCTCGCCGGTCCGGTCGAGGCGCTGGGCCCGTTCACGGCGGTCGTGCTCGGCCTCCCATTTCGCCTGGGCGAGGCGCTCACGCCGGTCGCCCTCGAGAATGGTCTTGATGAGGAAATAGAACAGCGTGGCCACACCGATCGTCGGCACGACGGCGAGCACGTACGGCATGACCGACTCCATGCCTCCAGTCTCGCACGCACGTGAGAGGGCCTCGGCCTCGCCACCGGCCGGTCTTCCGGCCGGCCTTCCGGCCGGTGTCGGTCCCGGGCCCTACGGTCGTCGCCATGGCATCCAGGACCGTGACGAGATCGTCGACGACGGGCCGACGCGCGCCCGGGTACCGCTGCGCGGAGTGCGGCTGGACCACCGTCAAGTGGGTGGGGCGGTGCGGCGAGTGCCAGGCCTGGGGGGCCGTGGCCGAGGTCGGCGCCACGACGGCGCGCACCGCGGCGGCGTCCGTCGTCGACCCGGCGCCGCGGATCGGCGACGTCGACGTCACCCAGGCAGCCGCGCGCCCCACCGGGGTGGCCGAGTTCGACCGGGTCCTCGGCGGCGGCCTCGTGCCCGGGGCGGTCGTCCTCGTCGCCGGCGAGCCCGGCGTCGGCAAGTCGACGCTGCTGCTCGACGTCGCGGCGCGCGCGGCCCGCTCCGGCGCCGAGGTCCTCTACATCAGCGGGGAGGAGTCGGCCCCGCAGGTGCGGGCTCGGGCCGGGCGGATCGAGGCGCTCGCCGACAGCCTGTACCTCGCGGCCGAGACCGATCTCGGCACCGTCCTCGGGCACGTCGAGGCGCGCGCGCCGCAGCTGCTCGTCGTCGACTCGGTCCAGACCGTCGCCAGCGCCGACGTCGAGGGCCAGCCGGGCAACGTCTCCCAGGTCCGCGAGGTCGCCGCGAGCCTCATCCAGGCCGCCAAGTCCCGGGGCATGGCGGTGCTGCTGGTCGGCCACGTCACCAAGGACGGCTCCATCGCCGGGCCGCGCGTGCTCGAGCACCTCGTCGACGTCGTCGTCCAGTTCGAGGGCGACCGCCACTCGCGGCTGCGGCTCGTGCGCGCGGTCAAGAACCGGTACGGCCCCACCGACGAGGTCGGCTGCTTCGACCTGTCCGACGTCGGCATCGTCGGGCTGCCCGACCCGAGCGGCCTGTTCCTGTCGAGCCGCGACCACGCCGTGGCCGGCACGTGCGTCACTGTGACCCTCGAGGGTCGGCGACCCCTCGTGGCCGAGGTTCAGGCGCTCGTCGCGCCGTCGCCGCTGCCGTCGCCACGTCGCACGTCGAGCGGGCTCGACGCGTCGCGCCTCGCGATGGTCATCGCCGTCCTGGACAAGCGCGCCGGCGCGCCGGTCGGCTCCCGCGACATTTTCGCCGCCACCGTCGGCGGCGTCCGCATCACCGAGCCCGCCGCCGACCTCGCCATCGTGTGCGCCGTCGCGTCGTCGGTCGTCGACCAGCCGCTCGCCCCCGACGTCATCGCCCTCGGCGAGGTCGGCCTCGCCGGCGAGGTCCGGCGCGTCACCGGTCTCGACCGCCGCCTGTCCGAGGCTGCCCGTCTCGGTTTCCGGCACGCGCTCGTGCCCGCGGGCAGCCTCGCCGATACGACCGTGCCGCAAGGCCTCCGGGCCGTCGAGGTCTCCGACGTGCCTCGCGCCATCGAGGCCATCGGACGCCTTGCCGGTGACCGGACAGCGGGGGCGCATGCTCTCGGCACCGTCTAGACTGCGACCGACCGGGGTCGACGCGATGGGCTCGCCCCACGCTGACAGGGACGTGATGGACCGGAACGACGAGCTGCTGCTGCGCGCGGCCCTCGCCGCGGTGGCCCCCGGGACCGAGCTGCGGGACAGCCTCGAACGGATCCTGCGTGGACGCACCGGCGCCCTCATCGTGCTCGGCTTCGACCGTGTCGTCGAGTCCATCTGCACGGGTGGGTTCGCCCTCGAGGTCGAGTTCTCCGCCACCCGTCTGCGCGAGCTGTGCAAGATGGACGGCGCCGTCGTGCTCGACCGCGAGGGGGCGCGCATCCTGCGGGCGGCGACCCAGCTGGTCCCCGACTCCAGCATCGAGACCACCGAGTCGGGCACCCGGCACCGCACCGCCGAGCGGGTCGCCAAGCAGACCGGGTTCCCCGTCATCTCGGTGAGCCAGTCGATGGGCGTCGTCGCGCTGTACGTCGGCAACCGCCGCCACGTCATCGAGGGCTCGCCGACCACGCTGTCGCGCGCCGACCAGGCGCTGCAGACCCTCGAGCGCTACAAGGCGCGCCTCGACGAGGTCACCGGCACGCTGTCGGCCCTCGAGATCGAGGACCTCGTCACCGTCCGCGACGTCACCGCGGTGCTCCAGCGCCTCGAGATGGTCCGGCGCATCTCGGCCGAGATCCAGGACTACGTCGTCGAGCTCGGCACCGACGGCCGCCTGCTCAGCCTTCAGCTCGAGGAGCTCGTCGGCGGCCTCGGCAACGACCGTGAGCTCGTCATCCGCGACTACCTGCCGGCGACGAAGTCCGACCTCACGCTCGAGGAGGCGCTGGCCAACCTCGAGTCGCTCAACTCCGTCGAGCTGCTCGACCTGTCGGCCGGTGCCCGGGCCGTCGGGTTCACCGTCGTCGGCGACAGCCTCGACGCACCGGTCAGCCCGCTCGGCTACCGGCTGCTGACCAAGGTCCCGCGTCTGCCGAGCGCCATCGTCGAGCGCCTCGTCGTCCACTTCGAGTCGCTGCAACGGCTGCTCGCGGCGGGCATCGAGGACCTCATGCTCGTCGACGGCGTCGGTGAGGGCCGCGCCCGCGCGGTCCGGGAGGGGCTGTCGCGCCTGGCCGAGTCCAGCATCCTCGAGCGCTACGTCTGACACGCTGCCCGCCCGGCGCACCGGAGTCGTCCCCTTGCTCTCGCCGCGGTGCTGACCAGTGACGTCGGCGCGGGCGCCTACGATGCGTCGGTGCCCGCCTCACCCGTCGCCACGCCGCTGCTCCACGAGCGCGTCAACGCCTGGTACGCCGAGGCCGGCCGCAAGGAGCTGCCCTGGCGGGCGCCGGACTGCACCCCGTGGGGCGTGTTCCTGTCCGAGGTGATGTCGCAGCAGACGCCGCTCGGCCGGGTCGAGCCGATCTGGCGGGAGTGGATGGAGCGCTGGCCGACGCCCGCCGCGCTCGCCGCCGCGGCGCCCGGTGACGCCGTGCGCGCGTGGGGCCGGCTCGGGTACCCCCGGCGCGCGCTGCGGCTGCACGAGGCCGCCACGGCCATGGTCGACCGGCACGCCGGGCAGGTGCCGGGCACGCCCGAGGAGCTGTTGGCGCTGCCCGGAGTCGGCGCCTACACGGCCGCCGCCGTCGCGTGCTTCGCCTTCGGCCTGCCGGAGGTCGTCGTCGACACCAACGTGCGCCGCGTCCTGGCCCGGGCCGTGGAGGGCAAGGCCTTGCCCAACCTCACGCTCAACCGGGCCGAGACACGCCTGGCCGCCGACTCCCTGCCGGCCGACCGCACCACCGCGACGACGTGGAACGTCGCCGTCATGGAGCTCGGTGCGCTCGTCTGCGTAGCGCGCGGACCTCGCTGCGGGGAGTGTCCGGTCGCCGACCTCTGCGCCTGGAACCTCGCCGGTCGGCCGGCCCACGACGGGCCGCCGCGGCGCGGACAGGCCTGGCACGGCACCGACCGACAGGTCCGCGGCGAGCTGCTGCGGCGGCTGCGCGAACGGCACGTCGCCGTCGCGCTCGACGACCTCACCGGCAGCGGCCCGGACCTCGCCCAGGTCATGCGGTGTCTCGACTCCCTCGTCGCCGACGGACTCGTCGAGCCGCTCGCCGAGCACCGCTACCGCCTCCCCGCCTGACCGGGACCCGACGGGCCGAGCCCGCGCCTCGGCGCTGCAGGCACGCCCTGCCGGTGGCTGACCGTCGTCGCCACCGAGGCGCGGCGGGTCAGACGTTGCCGAGGACGCGGTCCACGTGGATCTCCACGACCACCCGCTGCGGGTTCGGACGCGGCTGCCGGTAGCGGGCCGCGTACCGACGCACGGCGTCGGCGACCGCGGGCGGCTCGTCGACGACGCGCGCCGTGCCCTCGAGCGTCAGCCAGTGGCGCCCCTCCACCTGGCAGAGCGCGACGCGCCCGCCGCGGGCCGCGTTGACGGCCTTCTGGCTCGTGCGGCTCGTGATGACCCGCGCCACGAGAGCCTCGGTGTCCCAGGTGAACCCGACCGGCGTCACGTGTGGCGAGCCGTCGCGACGCGTGGTGGTGAGGGTCGCGAGGTGCCGCACGGTGAGGAACTCGACGGCAGCCGGCGTCAGGTCGCGGGGGGAGCGTGGCACGGGCCCACGCTAGAGGAGCGGAGTCCGGTCGCACGCCGCAGGTTGCCCGCGCGGCCCGGGACTTGTAGCGTCGCCCCTTGCGCCACGGGCCGGGTGAGCTGGTTCGAAGGGGGTCTCGACGCGTCATGAGGACGTTCTGGCTGCTCGTCCGCGCCGGTTTCCGGCGTCATTCGACGTACCGTCTCGCGCTGCTGGCAGGCATGACGACCAACTCGGTCTTCGGGCTCATCCGAGCCTCGATCGTGCTCGCGGCCATCGCCTCGGCCGGCTCGGCGATCGGTGGGTACGACGCGCCGACGGCAGTCGCGTTCGTGTGGTGGGGGCAGGCACTGCTCGGCACGGTCAACCTCTGGGGCTTCCAGGAGGTCGGCCAACGGGTGCGCACGGGCGACATCGCGGTCGACTTCCTGCGCCCCATCGACCCCCAGCTCGCCTACCTCGCAGCCGATCTCGGCAGGGCCGGCATCAACCTGCTGGCCCGTGGTGCCCCGGCGCTGCTCATCGGCGCCCTGCTGTTCGACCTGGCCTGGCCGGACGGCGCGGTGACCTGGCTGGCCGGGCTCGGGTCGGTCGTCCTCGCCGTCGTCGTGGCCTTCGCGGGAAGCTTCGTCGTCAACCTCCTCGCCTTCTGGCTCGTCGAGGTGCGCGGAGTGCGTCTGCTCTACATGATCACCGGCGGCCTCCTGTGCGGTCTCTACGTGCCGGTGCCGTGGTTTCCCGGCTGGCTGCGGACCATCGCCCAGTGGTCGCCGTTCCCGTCCATGCTGCAGAACCCCATCGACATCCTCGCCGGTCGCGTGACGGGGTCGCAGGTCCTGCCCACCCTGGCCGGCCAGGTGTTCTGGGCGGTCGCGCTCGTCGCGCTGGGCCAGGTCGTCATGCGGGCCGGTCGCCGTCGGCTGGAGGTGCAGGGTGGCTGAGCTGACGAGCGCCCCGAAGACGGGCCGGCCCTCGAGGGGTCGCGCGGCGTCGCACCCGGCCGCGAGCGCGGTCGGGAACCGGCTGCGCCCCTACCGCGTCCTGCTCGCCTCGCGGGCCCGCGCACAGATGCAGTACCGGACCTCGTTCGCCACCGACGTGCTCGGGACGCTGGGAGCCGGGCTGGCCGAGTTCGCCGAGGTGTGGGTCATCTTCCACAACGTCGACGTGCTCGGCGGTCTCGACTTCACCGCCGCGCTGCTCGTCTTCGCGTTGTCCAACCTCGCGTTCGCGGTCGCGGACATGCTCGTGGGCCACCTGGACCAGCTGCCGACCTACATCCGGGCCGGACAGGTCGACGCCTTCTACGTGCGCCCCCTGCCGCTGCTCGCCCAGCTGGTGACGAGCGACCTGTCCCTGCGCCGGGTCGGGCGGATGTCGGTGGCGGTCGTGGCCCTCGCCGTCGCCCTGAGCACTGCCTCGATCTCGTGGTCCTGGGCGACCGTCGCGCTCCTCGTCCTCACCGTCGTCAGCGGCACGGCGATCTTCGCGGCCCTCTTCACGACGGCCGGCGGTCTGCAGTTCTTCCTCGTCGACGGGTCCGAGTTCACCAACGCGTTCACCTACGGCGGCTCCTACGCGGCGCAGCAGAGCCAGCAGGTGTTCCCGGACCTGCTGCGGATCTTCTGGCTGTTCGTCGTCCCGACGGCGTTCGTCGCCTACGTGCCGGCGGTCGCCATCCTCGACCTGGGGGGCGACCACCTCGCCCCGACGTGGCTCGCCTGGTGCACGCCGCTGGCGGCACTCTTCGCGTGGGCCGTCGCGGCCCTCTGCTGGCGGCTCGGCACTCGTCACTACCAAGGAGCAGGCGGATGAGCATCATCGAGACCCGTGACCTCGTGCGCGACTTCAGACGCACCCGCGCGGTCGACCACCTGTCGTTCACGGTCGAGCCCGGCGAGTCGGTGGGCTACATCGGCGCCAACGGCGCGGGCAAGTCGACGACGATCAAGATGCTGACCGGCATCCTCAAGCCCACCTCGGGTCACGTCCGCACGTGCGGCTTCGACCCGATGCGTCAGCGGGTGGAGGTCGCGCGACGCGTCGGCGTCGTCTTCGGCCAGCGCTCCCAGCTGTGGTGGGACCTGCCGCTGCGCGAGTCCTTCACGATCCTCGCCGCCATCCACCGGCTCGAGGACTCCCGCGCCCGCGCCCGGACCGACGTGCTCGTCGAGCAGCTGGAGATGGGAGCGGAGCTCGGCACGCCGGTGCGATCGCTCTCGCTGGGGCAGCGGATGCGGGCGGAGATCGCCGCCGCCCTCCTGCACTCGCCCGACCTGCTCGTGCTCGACGAGCCGACGATCGGGCTCGACGTGCTGTCCAAGCAGCGGCTGCGCGAGTTCCTCGTCGGCGAGCGGCTGGAGCACGGCACGACGCTGCTGCTCACGACCCACGACATGGGTGACATCGAGCGCCTCTGCGACCGTGTGCTCGTCGTCGACCACGGCCGCCTGGCCTTCGACGGCACGCTGCCGGGCCTCGCCGCGACGGTCGGCGCCCAGCGGCTGCTCGTGCTGGACCTGGCCCAGCCGACGCCCGACCTGCAGACCGTCCCCGGAGCGACGCTCGTGGCGAGCGAGTCCGAGGGCCTGCGGCAGCGCCTGTCGTTCGACCCGGCCAGGACGACGGCGGCGGCCGTGCTCGCCCACGTGTCGGCGCGCCACGACGTTCGGGACCTGACCATCGAGGATCCCGACATCGAGGACGTCGTGCGCCGGATCTATGCGGCGTCGGGCCGCCGTGAGCGGGGGGTCGCGGGCGCCGACCGCTGACCGCGGCTCGCCACGGCCTCAGAGGGTCAGCAGCATCCGGGTGTTGCCCAGGGTGTTCGGCTTGACGCGTTCGAGATCGAGGAACTCCGCGACGCCCTCGTCGTAGGAGCGCAGCAGCTCCGCGTAGACGGCGTGCGACACCGCCTGGCCCTCGATCGGCACGAACCCGTGCCGCTCGAAGAACCGCGTCTCGAACGTCAGGCAGAACAGGCGCCGGACCCCGAGCTCGCGGGCGTCCTCGACCAGCTCGCGGAGGATGCGTCCGCCGAGGCCCGTGCCGAGCTGGTCGTCGGCGACGGCGAGCGTACGCACCTCGGCGAGGTCCTCCCACATGACGTGCAGGGCCCCACACCCCACGACGCGCCCGTCGACCTCGGCGACACGGAACTCCTGCACCGACTCGTAGTAGGTCACCGCCTCCTTGCTGACGAGGACGCGCCGTTCGGCGAGGGGCGCGACGAGCGCCCGGATGCCGCGGACGTCCGCGGTCCGGGCGCGGCGGATCACCGGCAGGCCCGCACCGACGTCCGCGCCGACGCCCACGCCGGCGTCGGCGCTCACGAGAGGTTCCCGTCGCGGAACTGCGCGAAGAGGCGTCGCGCCTCGGCGCCGAGCACCACGATGGACTGGCCACCCGCCCAGCCGAACGCGCCCTTGGCGACGCCGCGGCCCACCTTCAGCGGGTTGAGCGTGTGCAGGCCGGCCGTGAACGTCAGGATCTCCTCGGCGTCGAGGTTGCTCCTGCCCACCCTGCTGAAGCTCGTCAGGGCCTGTGGGATGGCGATGGGACCGGCGAGCTTGGCCTTGACCGCTGCCGCGAGGATGACCTCGCCCTGGTGCCGCGAGCGGCCGAAGTCCCCGTCCGGGAGCGTCTTTCGCTCCCGGGCGTAGGCGAGGGCCTCGGCGCCGCTCAAGGTCTGGGCACCGGCCTTGATGACGAGGTTCCTGGCGTGCGAGGCGACGACGGTCTTCGGCACGACGATCGGGATGCCACCCTGCTCGTCGACGACCTTCTTGAACCCGGCGAACCCGATGACGACGTAGCCCCGGACCGGCAGCCCGGTGACCCGTCGCACCGTGGCCACCTGCGCCGACGGACCGCCGAACACCATGGCGGAGTTGATCTTCCCCTTGCCGCCGGTCGACAGCGGCACCCAGAGGTCGCGCGCCATACCCATGACGCCCCCGCCGCCGGAGCCGTCCTCGCCGATGACCTGGAGCACGTCGGCACGCGTGCGCTCCAGGGGCTGGCCCTTGCGCGCGTCGGACCCGATGGCGAGCACCCAGCGAGGGCCCTTGGGCCCGAGGCTCGGCCGGTCGATGCCGAGACCCGGCCACCAGCCGCCGACGACCCTCCACGTGGGTCCGACGGCGAGCGTGACGTCCGCACCCGCGGTGACGACGGCTACCGGCGTGCCCATCCAGGAGCCCACCGACGCCTTGGCGCCCGGCGGCACCGGCGCCGGCCTGCGTTGTGCCAGAGCGGACTTCGCCGTGGGGCTGACGGCCGGTCCGAGGTCGCCACCGGCGTATAGGCCCTTCACGAGCGCGGCCAGCGGCGCGGGTGCACCGGTCACGCCGCCCGATGCTGCGGACGACGGGCTCGCCGGACCCGACGAGCCCGGCCCTCTGGCCGTGCCGGCTGCCGAGGAGCCGTTGGACGGGGCCGGTGCGGCGGTGCACGCGGCGAGCAGGGCCGGCGTGACGGCGCCGACGACGGCAGCCACGACGGTGCCCCGCAGCCCGGTGCGACGGCGCGCGGTGGGGCGGTGCACGAAAGTCACCGCCCCACCGTAGACGACCGGTTCACGCGACGCGGGAGGCCGTCCGTACCAGGGACCGCGAGGCGAGGACCGATGCCAGCACGACCGCTCCCGCGAGCACCGACGTCAGGACGAAGCGGACGACAAGGGCAGAGTCGAGCTGGCTGCCGAAGGGCAGCATGAGCACGAGGACGAACCCCGCCGACACGCCGATGGTCACCGCGAGCGGGAGCGCGACCTCGAGGGCACGCGCCCGGTGCAGGGACCTCTGGCCGGTCCCGGCCAGGGCGAGCGCGCGGTACTGGTCGCGTTGGTCCAGGACGCGCGCGGCCTGCACCACGCCCG
Source organism: Monashia sp. HAY1-5C (assembly GCF_056755255.1). Classification (NCBI taxonomy): domain Bacteria; kingdom Bacillati; phylum Actinomycetota; class Actinomycetes; order Micrococcales; family Intrasporangiaceae; genus Intrasporangium; species Monashia sp. HAY1-5C. The sequence goes on from NZ_JBPGXG010000013.1 coordinate 41,157, forward strand.
TCGACGTCGCTCCGACGACGGTGATGATCGCCAGGGTCACGAACGATCCCGTGCTGAGATCTGCCGCGAGGTAGCGCTCGAGCCCCCTGGCGGAGTCGTCGACCGAGGTGAGGCTCGTGAACCCCGTGACGATGACGGCGAGCCCGAGGGCACCCACGGCTCGCCACGTGCTCTTCGGGTCATCGACGATGCGCCGGGCTGCGAGCAGCGTCGTCGCCGTGGGCGCGACCCGTGCCGCGACGCGGCCGGCGACCATGACGACCCACGGCCCGACGGCGTTGACGGCCAGGATCATCGCGCCGAGCACGAGGACGATGACGACGCGGTCCGGCTCCTTCATGGGGGTGATGACGAGCAGCCAGGCGGCACCGGCGGCCGCCGCCACGAGGAGCCGGAGCAGGCTGAGTCGCCTCGGACTCGTGCGGGCGGCGACGCCGAGCGGGCTCACGACCACCCGGGACAGGCTCGAGGCCCCGGACAGCAGGGCCACGACGACGACTGCCGCGACGACCAGGCCGGTCTTCCACAGCGGTAGCAAGAGCTCGCCGAGCTCGAAGGTGCGCCCCTGGAACGTGAGCCGGGCCACGAGCGGTAGCACGGCCACGTAGAGGACGACGCCGGCCAGGGCACCGACGAGCGCCTGCGCGGCGGCCTCGGCCAGCGTCATCAGGGTCACCTGTCCGGTCGTCCCACCCGCGAGGCGCAGCACGGCCAGACGCTGGTCGCGCCGGGCGATGGCCAGTCTCGCCGCCACCCCGCCGAGGGTCAGGATCGGGATGACCAGGCAGGTCGTGGCGATCCACGCCAGCGTGACGTACAGCTCGCCGAGCGTCGCGGCGTCGATGGAGAGGCCGGCGACGCTGGCGTGCGGCGGGGTCGTGTTGCGCGCCTCGAACGCCGACAGGCCGGCGACACTGACGAGCAGGGCCGCGGTGGCGACGGCGAACGAGACGACGGCAAGGACGCTCGGCCCCCGGTCCGACTCGGCGGCGGCTCGACGCAGTCGCCACCAGAGCGACAGCGCGGCCCTCACCGCCCGACTCCGAGCACGGCACCGGAGGTGTGACCCGACGTCGAACGGGCGGTCGTCCGCTCCACGACGCGTCCGTCCCGCACCCGCACGACGGACTGGCACCACGCAGCGACGTTCTCGTCGTGGGTCACGACGACGAGCGATGCCCCGGTGTGCGCGGCGAGGTCGGTCAGGTGCCGCATGACCTCGGCGCTCGTGTGCTGGTCGAGCGCACCGGTGGGCTCGTCGGCGAACACGACGCCGGGCCGCGCCACCATGGCGCGCGCGATGGCGACCCGCTGGGCCTGTCCGCCGGAGAGCTCGCCCGGGCGCCGCTTCTCCAGGCCGGCGAGGCCGAGGGGTGCGAACAGGGGCAGGGCCTGCCGGGTGGCGGCCCGCCGCGACAGGCCGTCGAGCATGAGCGGGAGGGCGACGTTCTCCACCGCGGGCAGCTCGGGCAGGAGCATGCCCTGCTGGAAGACGAAGCCGAAGTCCTTGCGGCGCAGTGTGGTCCGTTCCCGGTCGGACAGGCGTGCGATGTCGCGTCCGCGCCACAGCACCTGGCCGCCGGTGGGTCGCAGGATGCCGGCGAGGACGTGCAGCAGCGTCGTCTTGCCCGAGCCGGACGGGCCCATGACGGCGATGCTCTGGCCGCGGTGGACGGTGAGGTCGACGCCGCCCAGCGCGGGCGGCGTCTGGCCGGGGGTGTGGCCGTAGGTCATGACGAGGTCGCGGGCGACGAGGCCCTCGGACGCGTTCGGGTCGTGGTTGCTCATGGCGTCCACCCTCGCCTCGGACGACCTGCCACGTCGTCGGCCGCCGGTCCCCATGCATGCGGCGCGGCTACGACCCCGGTCTGACCCCGCGGTGCACCGGCGTCAGACCCCCGGTCGAGGCCGCGGCGGGCGAAGTGGAGCGGAACGGCCATGGGGGAGGACGGCGAAGGGGCCGGGGAACGTGTCCCCGGCCCCTTCGGCCGATGGTGCCTCGTGAGGCCGACGAAGCGCCGGCTCCAGACCGTGCCTCAGCGCTCGCCGGACACCCCGCGGTCGGGGTAGACCGTGTCGTCGGGCACGGGCGGGCCGGCCGTGACGTTGACGCCGAGCGCCTCGTCGAGCGCGGCGCCCTCGGGCAGCTCGGGCAGGTCGTCCGCGGGGCGGTGCGTCTTGCCCGGGTGGGCCATGTCGGAGAACGTGAACGTCTCCTCCTTGCCCTCGCCCTCGGTGTCGACCTTGACGTACTGGCCGGACGTGAACTCGGCGTAGAGGATCTTCTCCGAGAGCGCGTCCTCGATCTCGCGCTGGATGGTGCGGCGCAGCGGGCGCGCACCGAGCACGGGGTCGTAGCCCTTCTTGGCAAGCAGGTTCTTGGCCGCGGGCGTGAGCTCGATGCCCATGTCCTTGTCCTTGAGCCTCTTGTCGAGCTTGGCGATCTCGAGGTCGACGATCTGGGTGATCTCGTCCCTGCTGAGGTGCGGGAACACGATCGTGTCGTCGACGCGGTTGAGGAACTCGGGGCGGAAGTGCTGCTTGAGCTCGTCGGTGACCTTCGCCTTCATCCGTTCGTAGTCCGAGCGGCTGTCGGGTCCGGCGCTGAAGCCCATGGAGGCCTTGGAGATGTCGCGCGTGCCGAGGTTCGTCGTCATGATGATGACGGTGTTCTTGAAGTCGACCATCCGACCCTGGGAGTCGGTCAGGCGGCCGTCCTCGAGCACCTGCAGCAGCGAGTTGAAGATCTCCGGGTGGGCCTTCTCGACCTCGTCGAAGAGCACGACCGAGAACGGCTTGCGGCGCACCTTCTCGGTGAGCTGGCCGCCCTCCTCGTAGCCGACGTAGCCGGGGGGCGAACCGAACAGGCGCGAGACCGTGTGCTTCTCGGAGAACTCCGACATGTCGAGGCTGATGAGCGCGTCCTCGCTGCCGAAGAGGAACTCGGCGAGCGTCTTGGCCAGCTCGGTCTTACCGACGCCGGTGGGGCCGGCGAAGATGAACGAGCCACCCGGACGACGCGGGTCCTTCAGGCCCGCACGCGTGCGCCGGATCGCCTGCGACAGCGCCTTGACGGCGTCGTCCATGCCGACGATGCGCTTGTGCAGCTCGTCCTCCATGTGGAGCAGCCGGCTCGACTCCTCCTCCGTCAGCTTGAACACCGGGATGCCGGTGCTGGCGGCAAGGACCTCGGCGATGAGCTCCTCGTCGACCTCGGCGACGACGTCCATGTCACCGGACTTCCACTGCGCCTCACGGGCGGCCTTCTCCTGGCGCAGGCGCTTCTCGTCGTCGCGGACGCGCGCCGCACGCTCGAAGTCCTGGCCGTCGATGGCCGACTCCTTCTCGCGGACGAGCGCGGCGATCTTCTCGTCGAAGTCGCGCAGGTCCGGCGGGGCCGTCATCCGGCGGATGCGCAGGCGCGCGCCCGCCTCGTCGATGAGGTCGATGGCCTTGTCGGGCAGGAACCGGTCGTTGATGTAGCGGTCGGCCATGTTCGCCGCCGCGACGAGCGCGCCGTCGGTGATGGTGACCCGGTGGTGGGCCTCGTAGCGGTCGCGCAGGCCCTTGAGGATCTCGATGGCGTGCGGCAGCGTCGGCTCCTGGACCTGGATCGGCTGGAAGCGCCGCTCGAGCGCCGAGTCCTTCTCGATGTGCTTGCGGTACTCGTCGAGCGTCGTCGCGCCGATCGTCTGCAGCTCACCGCGCGCCAGCATCGGCTTGAGGATGCTCGCGGCGTCGATGGCACCCTCGGCCGCACCGGCACCGACGAGGGTGTGGATCTCGTCGATGAAGATGATGATGTCGCCGCGGGTGCGGATCTCCTTGAGGACCTTCTTCAGCCGCTCCTCGAAGTCACCGCGGTAGCGGCTGCCCGCGACGAGCGAGCCGAGGTCGAGGGTGTAGAGCTGCTTGTCCTTGAGGGTCTCCGGGACCTCGCCCTTGACGATGTCCTGGGCCAGGCCCTCCACGACGGCGGTCTTGCCGACGCCGGGCTCACCGATGAGGACCGGGTTGTTCTTCGTGCGGCGGGACAGCACCTGCATGACCCGCTCGATCTCCTTCTCGCGCCCGATGACCGGGTCGAGCTTGCCCTCGCGGGCGGCCTGGGTGAGGTTGCGGCCGAACTGGTCCAGCACGAGCGACCCCGCCGGGGTGCCCTCGCCCTGGGCCTGGCCGACGCCGGCACCGGTCTTCTCGCCGCTCTGACCGCCCTGGTAGCCCGACAGCAGCTGGATGACCTGCTGGCGCACCTTGTTCAGCTCGGCTCCGAGCTTGACGAGGACCTGGGCTGCGACGCCCTCGCCCTCACGGATGAGGCCGAGGAGGATGTGCTCGGTGCCGATGTAGCTGTGGCCGAGCTGGAGTGCCTCGCGGAGCGAGTACTCGAGAACCTTCTTCGCGCGGGGCGTGAAGGGGATGTGGCCGGTCGGGGCCTGCTGCCCCTGGCCGATGATCTCCTGGACCTGGGCCCGGACCGCTTCGAGCGAGATGTCGAGCGATTCGAGGGCCTTCGCGGCGACGCCTTCGCCTTCGTGGATCAGACCCAGGAGGATGTGCTCGGTCCCGATGTAGTTGTGGTTGAGCAGACGCGCTTCCTCCTGCGCGAGGACAACCACCCTCCGGGCCCTGTCGGTGAACCGTTCGAACATGTTCTTCTCCTGACTGATCGAGAGACATCTCGATGCTATCCGTGCCCGCTGTCAGCGAGCACAACCCGACCAACGCGGCGGCCTCGGGTCCTGTTCCCCATCCTGAGTCGGTCGGGCTCAGGTTCCGAGCCTGTTCGCCATGGGCGGAACACACCAGTCCCATACCCGCGCCGCATCCGCACCCCGCTGTCCACGCACACTCCGACGAACCGGGCCCGCGCACCCTCCGCAAACCGACGCCACCCGAGGCCGGCCAACGCGACCGCGGCATGGCGCGGTTCCCCGCCGTCTTGGCGTCCCGGTGGCCTCAGAGCTGCGCCGTGGCGAAGTTCTCGGTCTCGAGTCCTCCGGCTGATGTCACGTCGCCGGGCCGGCTCGGGAAGTGGCGACGCCAGTCCTCGCGCAGCCGCGGCACCGGCATCCCCACGGAGCGCATCGCCTTGGTGACGCGCCCGAGTGTGCGCGCCGGGGTGGAGTAGATGTCCTTCGAGACGTAGCTGCCCGGGGTGACGACGGCAAGGGCCGCCTCGATCCGCGCCCTCGGCGTCGGCCCCGCCTCGCGCACGACATACACCCCGCGGAAGACCGGCTGGTGGCTGCGCCTCAGTCTGCCATCCGTGACTCCGGCCCCGATCGCGTCGGACCGGAGGAGCACCGACGTCTGCTGGTCAGGGGTTGCCATGCCGAGAGCCTGCCCGTTGACCGCGTCGGCGCGCAGCCGCTCTCCACAGCCCTCACGGGCGGCACCTTCACAACTCCGCCGTGGCGCTGTTGTTGGGGACGAGGGTGTGCTGCATCGGCCGTGGAAGTGCGCCGTGGCGCGGTTGTGGCGGGGAGTCGGGGCTCATCTGCCCGGGAAGTGCGCCGTGGCGCGGTTGTGGCGGGCGTAGGCGCAGGGCATCGACGCGTCAGCTCGGCGGGTGCCGGCGCGCGAACCGCTCGTGCAGGTCGCGGACCTCGTCCTCCAGCTCGGGCACCGGGCCCGCGACGACGGCGCCCGGCACGACGTCGGTGATCGCCAGGGCCCGGACCCGCGAGGGCGAGGCGCCCCACGACGCGCGCCACCGCACGAGCTGCTCGGTGCTCGCGGCGTAGACGATCCGACCCAGCCCCACCCAACCGTGCGCAGCCGAGCACATCGCGCAGTGCTCGCCCGAGGTGTAGACCGTCGCGGCGGCCCGCTCCGCCGGCGTCAGCCGGGCACCGGCCCACCGGGCGATGGCGAGCTCGGGGTGCTGGGTCTCGTCGAGCTCGACGACGTGGTTGTGGTCCTCGAAGAGCAGCTTGCCCTCACCCGACACGAGGACCGAGCCGAACGGCTCGTCGCCGCGCTCGAGCGCGAGACGGGCGAGCTCGACGGCCCGCCGCAGGTGGACGAGGTCGGCGCCGGTGACTCTCGACCCGGCGCCCACGCCACGCGCGCTCGGGCGGCCCGCACCCACGCCACCCGCGCCACCCGCGCTCCAGCCGCCCGCGCGGTCGTCGGTGCCGCCGCTGCGGCCAGCCAGCCGGTCGTCGCTGCTCATGCGACCCTCCCGGTGACGAGTGCGAAGGTGACGAAGGCGCCCCCGTCGGCCTCGAGCATCTGCTGCACGGGCGAGGTGGCCTGGCCCTTGAGCTCGTTGACGGCCCGCTCCCAGAGCAGCCAGTTGGCGCACCCCTCCGGCTGGCTGCGTGCCGTCACCGAGGCGAAGGCGCGGCTGAACTCCCACTGGCTGCGCAGCCACTCCGCGGTGTGCCACGCGGCGGTCTCGGCCCCGACGACACGGTCGAGGTGGTCCGGGATCTCGCCGAGCTCGCGCACCTCGGTGGTCAGGGCCGGCGTGGCGACGCCGAGCTGCCCGCCCGGGCGCAGGAACCTGGCCACGTACGGCGGGTAGTGGTCACCGGTACCGAAGTACTCCCACGCGTCGATGCTGACGACGGCGTCGAACGTGCCACGGCCGAAGGGCAGCTGGTGGGCGTCGACGCGCACCGGCAGGACTCGGTCCGCCACGCCTTCCTTGTCGAAGACGGCACCGGCCTCGCTCGGGTCGACCCAGAGGTCGGCGGCGACCACGTGCACGCCGTACTCCTTGGCGAGGAACACCGACGTCGCACCGAGGCCCGACCCCAGGTCGAGGACGCGCATGCCCGGGCGCAGCTCGAGGTCGGCCGCGAGGTCCTCGAGCAGCCAGAGCGGGTGCGGCCCCATGTCGAGGTCGACGAGCCACATGGCGTCGTACTTGGCGGACTTGGGGAAGGCGTCCTTCGTCAGGTGGTCGAGCGCTGGCATGCCCCGATCCTCCCTGTGACGGCCCCGCACGTCGACCGAGATCCACGGGCCGACCATGCGGACCGGTTCGACGTGACGGTGTGGGCGAGCGAACGCGTCGGTCCACCAGCGGGTTCGCGCGAGCGCCGCGTCGGCGGACGACGGGCGACGCGGGTCAGGTGGCGCGGACGAGGTCCTCGGGCGTCAGCCCGACCACCGAGGTGCGGCCCGAAAGGGCCAGCTGGAGGTCGAGCTCGGCGCGCAGGTTGCGCAGCACCTCGGCGACCCCGGCAGCCCCGGCCAAGGCCAGGCCGTAGACGTGCGGACGCCCGACGCCGACCGCGTTGGCTCCCAGCGCAAGCGCGACGAAAGCGTCTGCGCCGCAGCGGATCCCACTGTCGGACACGATCGGCATCCGTGAACCAGAGTGCCGCACCGCCTCGACGACGCCGGGCAGCGCGTCGAGCGCTGCCACCGACCGGTCGACCTGCCGGCCACCGTGGTTCGACACCCAGAGGCCGTCCACACCGGCGTCGACCGCTCGCCGGGCGTCGTCGGGGTGCAGGATGCCCTTGAGCACCACGGGGAGCGTCGTCAGCGACCGGAGCCGGGGGAGGTCCTCCCACGTCAGGGACGGCCGGCTGAACACGTCGAGGAAGGTGTCGGCCGCGGCACGCGGCTCGGGTGAGGAGAGGTTGCGACGCGTGTCGCCCGGGTGGTTGCGGCTGATGGACAGCAGCGTCGACACGGCGGCGGGGGTCGGACGCGGACGCTCCTGCGTCCCAAGGTGTTCCGCGGCCGCGAGCCGTTCGGAGACGAGGCGCCGGAACACCGGGTCGGACGTGTACTGGGCGATGCCCTCACCGCGGGCGAAGGGGAGGTGGCCGAGGTCAAGGTCACGCGGTCGCCAGCCGAGGTACGCGGTGTCGAGCGTGACGACGAGGGCCTCGCTGCCGCAGGCCTCGGCGCGGGACACGAGGCTCTCGACGAGGGCGTCGTCGCTGCTCCAGTACAGCTGGTACCAGTGGCCCGACCCGTCCAGCTCGCGCGCGACGTCCTCCATCGGCACGGACGCCTGGGTGCTGAGCACGGGCGTCACGTGCTGTTCGCGGGCGCCTCGCGCGACCGCGAGATCGGCGTCGCGGTGGGCCATCGACAGCACGCCGATGGGGGAGACGAGGAACGGCGAGGCGTGCCGCCGGCCGAACAGCTCCACGGACTGGTCACGGGCACGTGTGTCGACGAGCATCCGCGGCACGACCTGCCACCGGTCGAACGCCTGACGGTTGGAGCGGGCGGTCGCCTCGGACCCGGCCGACCCGGCGACGTAGGCGAACCCACGACGGGACATGACGCGGCGCGCGGCCTCCTCGCGCCGCGTCCCGTCGGTGGGCACGGCGGGGCGACGCCCGAAGACGCCCGCCCGGTACACGGCCGACTGCACCGCGCGACCGAGCCCTCCGTCAGGCATGCCGCCTCCTCGTCCTCGGGCCCGACTGCAGTCCGGTGCCGCGGGCTGCTGCCCCCGACGCCGCCCCGGCGGCTGCCCCGTCCGCCGCCCCGGCGGCTGCCCTGTCCGCCGACCCGGCCGAAGCCCCTGTCGTCACCACGTCACGGACACCGCGTCACGCCACCACCGCTCGAGCGCGTCGGCCGGCTCGACGTCGGTCCGGCTCCAGAGCCGCAGGAACACGTCGACGGCGCCGCCGGTCCACGCCACGTCGGCGTCGGCGGCGAGGGCCTCGACGTCGGTGAGCCGGGTCGTCGTGGCGGGTCGGTCCGGCGCGAGGTCGAGCAGCCAGGCGAGCGCGGCGTCGTCGGGCCGCACGAGCAGGCGCACCGGTCGCTCCGGCTGCACGCCCTGCTTGCCGCGCGGGACGAACCCGGTGAGCAGCTCGTCGATGCCGTCGGACGCGGCCCTTGGACGCAGCCACGTCTCCTCCGGACACGGCGGCCTCCCCAGGCGGGCCGCCATGGCGTCGACGGCGTGGACCGTCGTCTCGTGGCACTGCCGTCGCGTCCAGAAGACCCGCGGGGCGGGGGCGTCGTGGAGGAACGTGAACGCGTCGAGGTCGTCGGGGGCGTCGAACAGGGCCTGGAGCAGGCCGGTAGCGCCCTCGTCGAACCACGCGAGGAGGTCGGTCGCTGCCCGGCCCTCGGACTCGAGACGATCCGGGTCGGCCACCGGCGCACCGCGCACGTGGCTCGCGGCCCAGCGGTGCACCATCCCCTGGTGCGCGACGAGGTCGAGCACGGACCATCCGGGGCAGGTCGGCACGCGCGCGTCGAGGCCGGCCGAGCCGGCGTTGCCACGCAGCACGGTGGCGGCCGTGCCGAGGCCCTCGCCGAGGTCGTCGAGCGTCAGCCCGGAGGCCAGGGCCGAGGACGGGCCGCTGCCGGGCGCGTCGGGGGAGTGCTCGCTCACGGCCCCGAGTCTGCCCCAAGCGGCCGGGACGCGGAGAGCCGCGGAGAGGGGAAGCCACGCTGCCACAGCGGTCCCGGACCGGGCATCACGGCCCGCAGCGGTAGATTTCGCGCGAGGACGGCCACCGCCGCCTGCCCGTACCGCCAACGAACCCCGGAGGCCCGCCGTGGACGCCAGCGACCTGCTGCGCAACTCCCTCCTGCAGCTGTCCAAGCAGGAGAAGATCCGAGACGTCATCGAGAAGGCGCCCGTCTCGCGCTCGGTCGTCAAGCGTTTCGTCCCCGGGACCGACCGCGCCGACGTCGTCGGGGCCGCCGCCGAGATCGCCGCCTCGGGCCGGCTCGCCACCATCGACTACCTGGGCGAGGACACCGTCGAGCTCGCCCACGCGCAGCACACCCGCGACGCGTACGTCGGGCTGCTCACGGCCCTCGCCGACCAGGGACTCACCCAGGGCGGCACCGTCGAGGTCTCGCTCAAGCTGAGCGCCCTCGGTCAGGCGCTGCCCGGCGACGGCGACACGATCGCGC
>NZ_JBPGXG010000014.1:0-48135 GCF_056755255.1 Monashia sp. HAY1-5C
GACCGTGCGGGGGTGGGCCGACGGAATCCCGCGACACGAGGGGGCACTCGAGCAGGACCGGTTCAGAGCGTCGCTCGCCGTCGAGGAGCATGCGGACCGCCTCGTGGCCCATGGCCCGGTAGGGGAGGGCGACCGTGCTGAGGCGCGGGCGCATGTGGTCGGCGATCTCGACGCGGTTGTCGAAGCCGATGACGCTGACGTCCCCGGGGATCGCCAGGCCGAGCTCGCGCAGGGCGTCGTAGGCGCCCATGGCCATCCAGTCGTTGCCGCAGAAGATGGCGGTCGGCGGGTCCTCGAGGCGGAGCAGCTCCGTGGCGGCACGGGAGGCCGACTCCTGCCACCAGTCGCCGGGGCGCACGAGCTGCTCGTCGAAGTCCACCCCGGCGGCCTCGAGAGCTGCGCGGTAGCCCTCGAGCCGTCCGGCCGAGGCGGGGAAGGTGTCGGGTCCGTTGATGAACCCGATGCGTCGGTGCCCCGCGTCGAGCAGCGTCTGGGTGGCGAGCCGCCCACCGTGCACCTCGTCCGGCAGCACCGTGGGCAGGGGTCGACGGGGGACGTCGGCGCCGGCATCCGGGTCGACGGTGGTCGGAGCCGGCGGTGCCTCCACGAAGCAGTCGACGAGCACGACGGGAAGGTCACCGAGGCCGGGCGGTAGCTCGACCTGGCGGTGGTAGTCGGTGGCGAGGATGAGCCCGTCGGCGCGCCACTGGCGCAGCCGGGCGACGGCGTCGACCGCGGCGGCCTGCTCGCCCTCGGTGTCGATGACGAGCAACGTCTGCCCGCGCTCGAAGGCGGCGTCCTGTGCGCCCTTGATGATCGCCACGGCATACGGCGTCGTCGCGATCTCGCTCGTGACCAGGCCGACGATGTTGCTGTGCCCACCACGCAGGCTGCGCGCCACGGCGTCGGGCTGGAACCCGAGGCGGGCGGCGGCGTCCCAGACCCGCTGTCGGGTCTCCTCCGGGATCGCCACGCCCTCGACGTCGTTGAGCACGAGCGAGACCGTCGTCCTCGACACGCCGGCGAGATCGGCGACGTCGCGCTGTCGCGGACGGCGGACGACCGCGCCGGTCGCGCCGGTCGCGCCGGCGCCGGTTCGGGGGGTCGAGGTGTCCGTGGCAGGCCGCGTGATCCGGCCGGGGGAGTCGCTCTGGGGCACGGTCGTCACCATCCCATCGTCCGACGAAGTATTGACACGTGACAATAACACGAGTTAACTACGGCCCGTTAACACGAGTTAACAGGCAACGGAGCCGGTCCTCGGAGAACCCGTCACCCGCTGTCGCCCCGTCCCTGTGGAGGCACCATGAACCCGCAATCACCAGCGACGCCCGGCTGGTCCCGACGATCCTTTCTCCAGCTCGCCGGCCTGACCGGCGCCACCGCCGCGCTCGCCTCGTGCGCGGCCGGTGGCCCGGCCCCTGCGAGCAGCGGCGCGGGTACCGGCTCGTCCGGCTCCCTCTCGGTTCTCGTCGAGGCCGGCGGCAAGGCCGAGCTCGAGAAGGTCGCTGCCGGCTTCACGTCGCAGACCGGCACGAGGGTCGAGCTCGTCGAGCTGCCCTACGACGGCCTGTTCAACCGGCTCCAGACCGAGCTGTCGGCCGGCTCCGTCTCCTTCGACGTCGCGGCACTCGACGCCGTGTGGCTGCCGACCTTCGCCGGTGCGCTCGCGCCCCTCGACGCCCTCTTCACCGACGCCGTCAAGGGCGACCTCTTCGAGTCCCTGGTCACGGGGGCGCAGATCAACGGCGCCTACGTCGGCATGCCGGTCTGGACCAACGCCGAGATCCTCTTCTACCGCAAGGACCTCTTCGAGGACGCGAAGGAGAAGGCAGCGTTCGAGAAGAAGTACGGCTACCCGCTCGCGCCGCCCACGACGTGGCAGCAGTTCCAGGACGCCGCTGCGTTCTTCACCCGGGGCACCTCCCTGTACGGGACGGACGTCAAGGGTGCCGTCGAGACGGAGTGGCTCGCCCACGTGGGCCAGGCAGGCGCCAAGGGCCTCGTGCTCGACCCGTCCGGCAAGGTCATCATCGACAGCCCCGAGCACCTCGCCGCGCTGACCTTCTACAGCGACCTCAACAACAAGCTCAAGGTCGCCCCTCCAGGCGCCGCACAGGTCGACTGGGCTGGCGCGCAGAACCTCTTCAACCAGGGCAAGACGGCGATGATGCGCTTCTGGGCGCACGCCTTCCCGCTCATCCCGGCAGACTCGCCGATCCATGGCAAGGTCGGTGCTGCCCCGATGATCGGCGGCTCGGCCGGTGTCGGCGGCGTGCCGGGTCCGTGGTACCTCTCGGTCCCCAAGTCGGGCGGAAAGACCGAGCAGGCCACGAAGTTCATCCAGTTCGCCTATGACAACAACGCGCTGAGCATCAAGTCGTCGCTCGGCCTCGCCGCCCGCAAGTCGGCCTTCGCCGAGTACGCCGGCAAGCCGGGCTACGAGCACTTCGCCGCGCTCACGGCCACGCTCGACGGCCCCGCCACCAAGGCGCGCCCGGCGACGCCGAAATGGCAGCAGATCGTCGACACCGTCCTCGTGCCGATGCTCCAGAAGTCGCTCGTCCCCGGTGCCGACTACGCCCAGCTGCTCTCCGCGGCCAAGGGCCAGGTCGAGTCGCTGGTGTCGTGAGATGACCACGAGCACGCCGGCACCATCGCCGCCGTCCCGCCTGCGTCAGCCCGTGAGCGACCGACGCTTCGCCCTGCTGCTCATGGTGCCGGCGGCTCTGTTCCTCTCGGCGTTCGTCGCGTGGCCCGTCGTCAAGCTGTGCTGGGACAGCCTCTTCGACACCCAGCCCCTCGCCGGTACGAGCGAGTTCGTCGGCTTCGGCAACTTCACCGATGTGCTCGGCTCCGCCGACTTCCGGGCCGCGGCCGGGCGCACGGTGGTCTACACCGTGTTCGTCGTGACGTGCGAGTTCGCCCTCGGCCTCGCCACGGCGCTGTTGTTCAACGCCTTGGGGCAGGGCTCCCGGGTGTTCCGCACGATCTTTCTCTACCCGTTGATGATCGCGCCGGTCGTGGCGGGCCTGCTCTGGCGGTTCCTGCTCATCGACAACTTCGGCATCGTCGGGCAGCTGCTGTCCCAAGTGGGCATCCTCGAGGACCCCAATGCCGTCGGCTGGCTCAGCAACCCTGACATCGTGCTGTTCTCGGTCGCCATCCCGGACATCTGGCTCACCACCTCGTTCATGACGCTCGTGCTGTTCGCCGGGCTGCAGAACATCCCCGGAGACGTCCTCGAGGCTGCCCGGCTCGACGGCGCGAGCGCGCCCACCATGCTCGTGCGCGTCATCCTGCCGATGCTCCGTCCAGTCATCGCGGTGGCGCTGATCGTGCGGGGCGTCGACGCGGCGCGTGCCTTCGACGTGATCCTCATCCAGACCGGCGGCGGGCCGCAGTCGGCGTCGCAGACCCTGAGCCTGCTCATCTACCAGACCATGGTCCGTTTCGGTGAGCCCGGAAGGGCCGCGGCGATGAGCATCGTCTACCTCGTCGTGCTGCTTGCCGTCGCCGTCGTCGCAGCTCGCACCATCTGGAGCCCGGGAGGTGAGCGTTCATGAGGAACGTCGGCCAGAAACGCTCGACCGTGGTCGCCCTGTGGGTTTGCCTCGTGGTGGTCGTGGCCCTCTTCGGCTTCCCGTTCGTCTACCTCGTGCTCACGTCCTTCAAGACGCCGTCGGACGCGATCGCCATCCCGCCCGCGGTGCTGCCGCGGACGTGGAGCCTGGAGAACTACACCGCCGCGCTTCAGGCCCCCGGCGTCGTCGCCTCGTTCGTCAACTCCCTGAGCACCGCACTCATCAGCACCGCGCTGTCGATCGGCCTGGGGGTGCCGGCGGCGTACGGCATCACCCGGTTCGCCAGCCGGGCCGGACGCGTGTTCATGTCGGCGACCCTCGTGACCCGCATGGTGCCTCCCGTCGCGATCGGCATCCCGCTCGTCGCGATGACGAGCGCGCTCGGGCTTCGCGACACCCCGACGGGCCTCGGCCTCGCCCACGCGACCATCTCGCTGCCACTGTCGATCTGGCTGCTGTGCAGCTTCTTCGAGTCGGTGCCCGCCGAGCTCGAGGAGGCCGCCCGGGTAGACGGCTGCGGTCGGCTGCGCGCGCTCTGGTCGGTGATCCTGCCGGTCGTGTCGGGAGGCGTGGCGGTGACGGCGATCTTCGCTTTCCTCGCCTCGTGGAACGAGTTCCTCTTCGCGCTCCTGCTGACCGCGACCCGGGGGCAGACGACCCCCATCGTCATCGCGAACTTCCAGACCCAGTTCGGCCTGCAGTGGGGACCGATGACCGCCCTGGCCTGTCTCTACTCGGTACCCGTCGTCGTCCTGACGCTCTTCCTCCAGCGCCGCATCGTCGCCGGCCTCACCCTCGGCGCCGTCAAGGGCTGACGAACGCCCGACGCCGCCACATCGCACGAGCCGGGGGTCGAACCCCGGCGGAAAAGGGAAGTACTCGTGTCGAGCAAGAACCACTACGACGTGACCGCATGGCCCGTCGGCGACCCGTTCGAGGACGTCGGTGAGGTGATCAACAGCATCATCGCCGACATCAAGTCCCGGCAGCACGGCACCGGTACCGGGGAGGAAGGAAGGCCCGGCGCGGTCATCTACCTCCCGCCGGGGGACTATCGCCTTCGCACGCAGGTGCTCGTCGACGTCAGCTTCCTCACGATCCAGGGCTCCGGACACGGCTTCGCGTCGTCGAGCATCCGGTTCAACGTCCCCGAGCACGAGTGGCCCGACCTGCACGAGCTGTGGCCCGGAGGGAGTCGCATCCTCGTGGACCTGCCCGTCGGCGTGGCCTCGGAGGAGTCCACCGGGGCTGCCTTCCTCGTCGCACGCAGCGGCAGCCCGCGCCTCAGCTCGGTCGAGTTCTCGAACTTCTGCCTCGACGGGCTGCACTTCGAGCCCGACGGGTCGGGACGGCACCGGGAGAACACCTACACCAACGGCAAGACCGGCATCTACGTCGCGGACGCCAACGACTCGTTCCGGGTGACCGGCATGGGGTTCGTCTACCTCGAGAACGCCCTCACCGTCTACCACGCGGACGCCCTGTCGGTGCACGACAACTTCCTCGCGGAGTGTGGCAGCTGCATCGAGCTGCGCGGGTGGGGGCAGGCGTGCAAGGTCACCGACAACCTGGTCGGAGCCGGCTTCAAGGGCCACTCAATCTACGCCGAGCACCACGGCGGGCTCCTCATCACCGCGAACAACGTCTTCCCCCGGGGCGCGAGCAGCGTCCAACTCGAAGGGGTCACGCGCTCCAGCGTCACGAACAACCGGCTGCACTCGTTCTACCCAGGGATGGTCGTCCTCACGGGGAACAGCTCGGAGAACCTCGTGGCCACGAACCACTTCCTGCGCGACAACGAGCCCTGGACGCCGTTCCTGGGAGTCGACAACGGAGTGGACGACTGCAGTGGGCTGCTCCGTGTGAGCGGCAGCAACAACTCGGTGGTCGGCAACCACTTCTCCGAGGTCGTCGACGCACGAGGGCTCCGACCCAGCGGCGCGACCCCCGTCATCATCCGGCTCGTGGCGGGGGCCTGCAACTTCGTCTCCACCAACCACGTCGTCGCGATGGACGTGCGTTCGACGTCGAGCGACTCCTGCTACGCGGCCCAGGTGGACGCCCTGCTGACGACCGAGGCCGCGGACGACCTCGATGTCACCGCCGTCATGGTCGACCCCGAGTCGGCGCGGAACACGATCCTCGACTCCGGCAGCGATGGCCAGGTCGTCGCGGACCGGGCGGTCAACGCCGTCAGGGCCACACCCACGCTCCGGTCCTCCGTGGCCCGCTGAAAGCCGGTCGGACCGTCGTTCTCCCGCGACCTTCCCCTAGTCGGGGGCAGCCGCGGGAGAACGACGGTCGAGCACGGGTGGGGGTTCGGCCCTCGTGGGCTAGTCGACCCAGGCGGAGTGGAGCGGGGTCACCTTGACCGTCTTGAGCGTTGCGGTGCCGCCTGTGGAGAACGCCTCGAGGCCGTCGCTTCCCGCGTCGGGGAAGATCTGGTCGGTGATGGCGACCGAGCCGTCCTGACCGAAGACCTCGACCGACGACCAGTCGACGAGGACCCGCACCCTCACCTCCCCGTTCGCGTCGACCGCCATCGGAGCGCGCTGCACGCCGGGGAAGTCGGAGCTGAAGCCGACGTCCCCGGACCGGGTCCGGTCGACGAAGAGCTCCCCGGCCGACCGGTCGTAGCCGATGCGGGTCTGCTGGCCGTTCCCGGTTCGCACCGCGAGCCCGAAGGTGCTCGCCGTGCCCGGCGCGAACGTCGCGGTCAGCTCGTACGCCGTGCCCTTGGCCGGTAGCCGCGTGGAGCCGTCCGGCAGCGCGAGGTTGCCGGTGTTGAGCGTGGCGGCCTCGCGCAACCCCTGCAGCTCGCGGACCGGCTGCTGCACGAGTCGCAGGCCGTCCCCGCTCGTGCGCAGGCCGAGCTCGCGCGGGACCGTCATGGCGCTGCGCCACGGGTAGGTCGGGATGGAGCCGGAGTACTCCCAGTTGTTCATCCAGCCGATCATGACGCGTCGGCCACCGGGGGCGTCGTTGACGGTGACGCCGGCGTAGTCGTCCTTGCCGTAGTCGACCCAGTGCGCCCGCTGGACGCTGGACCTCGCCGGGGTGCTCGACAGGCTGAACTGGTCGGCGAGGACGTGGCCCCAGCCGCCGGTGTTGTTGTCGGCCAAGACGATTCGAGCGCTCTTGCCGGCCAGGTTGCGGACGTCCCATCCGGTCCAGTCGAGCGTCTCGCTGTCCGAGCCGGTGGCGGACCGGACGACCTGGCCGTCGACGACGAGGCGCACGGACGTGTCCACGGCTCGTGGTGACGCGGCCTCGTCGGAGAACATGATGTGGTCAACGTTGAGGTGGCCCCAGCCGCCGGAGTTCTTGTCGACGATCTGGATCACCGCGCTCCGACCGGCGTACTCGGCGACGTCCCAGCTCGTCCAGTTCAGTGCCTCGTTGTTCGTACCGGTGGCAGACCTGACGACCTTGCCGTCGACGAGGAGGTTCACGGCGGTCGGCTCACTCGTCGTCGACGGGTGGTTGCCGCCACCCACTAGCAGGTTGATGTGGCTCTTGGCGATCGTGAACTCCGGCGAGGTGATGGTTCCCTGCGAGGCGTCGTGGTCGATGAAGGTGTTGACCAGCTGCTCGCCGAGGTAGCCGGTGACCTGCTGCTGGTCGCCGATCGTGCCCTTGACGGGACCGGTACCGACGAAGTCACCGGTCGTCGTCCACCCGGGGCCGTAGTCGGTGCCCTCGAAGTCGGCGAAGACGTCCCCTGCCGGCGGAGCCGGGTCGACGGTCGACCCCGGCACGTAGGGGTGGTTCCCACCGCCGACCTTGAAGTTGAGGTACCCGGCATCGAGGGTGAACGGGGGAGAGGTCAGGGTGCCGACGCTTCCGTCGCCACCGTTGAAGCTGTTGGCCAGCCCGGTGCCCACCCAGTCGGAGACGCCTCCCTGTCCCGGCAGGTTCCCGGTCGCGGGCGTGGTGCCGAACGCGGCGCCGTCGGACGCCCACCCGCCGTACGTGCCGTCGTCGAAGCTGCCGACGTCACGCCCGGTCGGCGGGACGTACGGCTTGTCGTCGGCGACGAAGCGCGTGCCGTCGAACGTCCCGGTGAAGTACTGGTTCGCCGACCCGCCCGCGATTCCGCCGGGGTTCATGTTGACGAGCAGCACCCACTTGGTCTTCTTCCTGTCGCCGTCGACGGCGAGCGGGAACAGGTCCGGGCACTCCCAGACGCCGCCCGTGGCACCGGCGGGTCCGAAGTCGCTCAGGTGTTCCCACGTCTTGAGGTTGCTCGAGCGGTAGAAGCGCACCTTGTGCTCCGCGCTCAGGGCCACGGTCATGATCCACTCGTGACCGGGCTCGTACCAGAAGACCTTGGGGTCTCGGAAGTCACGCGACCCGATGTCGAGAACGGGGTTGTCGGCGTACTTGGTGAACGTCCGTCCGTGGTCGGTGCTGTAGGCCAGCGCCTGGGACTGGATGCCGGTCGCCTTGTCGAGACGGGTGTACACGGCGACCATCGCGGGGTTGTCCCTGGTGCCGAACCCGCTCGTGTTGTCCTTGTCGACGACCGCGCTGCCGGAGAAGACCATCTCCTGGTCGTCCTGGGGGATCGCGACCGGCAGCTCGGTCCAGTGCACGAGGTCGGGGCTCACGGCGTGGCCCCACGACATGTTGCCCCACTGGTTGCCGGACGGGTTGTGCTGGTAGAAGAGGTGGTACTCGCCCGCGTAGTAGACGAGCCCGTTCGGGTCGTTCATCCAGTTCTTGGCCGGCGTGTAGTGGAACTGTGGCCGGTACTGCTCGGTGTACGGGGCCGGTTCGGCCGAGGATGCAGCCGGGCCGGTCGCCAGCGTGGCGAGGACGGCGAGGGCCCCGGCTGCAGCCGTGGTGGTCGTACGCCTTCTGCGGAGGGCTCCGCTGCGGTGTCGGTTGAGCAGGTTCACACGATCGCTTCCTTGGGTCGTGACGGAGGTGGACTGGCTGGCGCAGGTGGGTCGTCGGGGCGCGCGGCATCGCCGCTCGTCGGGTGGGGGTGCGCTACGGCGCCCAGAGCGGACGGCACGACTACGGTCCTGCGGGTGGAGCTGCCGGCTAGGTGGGGCCTGGTGGGCCCACCGAGCGGCGCCGTACCACGGGGCACGGCAGGGACTGGTGGCTCGGGGTGGCCGGCGCCGCCAGGTCGATCTCGTGCAGCAGCTGCTCGACCGCCCGCACCCCCATCTCGTGGTGCGGGAGAGCAACGGTGGTCAGCTCGGGACGCAGGCCGTCCGCGATGAGCTCGTGGTTGTCGAAGCCGACGACCGACACGTCGTGGGGGATCCGCAGCCCCAGCTCCGCCGCGGCGTGGTAGGCGCCCATCGCCATCGAGTCGCTGAAGCAGAACAGGGCGGTCGGGCGATCCGGTCCACCGAGGAGCCGGCGGGCCGCCCGCTGGCCACCGTGCGTGTCGGGGGCCTCGGCCACGACGAGTCGGGGGTCGAACGGGACCCCGGCCTCGGCCAGGGCCTGCCGGTAGCCCTCGAGCCGGCCATGGGTGGCGGGGATGTCGTCGACGTTCGTCACGAAGCCGACCCGTCGGTGGCCGTGGCGCAGCAGCTCTCGGACGGCCGCGCGACCTCCCGCGACCTCGTCCGGGACGACGGACGACACCGAACCGTCCACGGGACGTGAGTCGAGCAGGACCGTGGGGCTGCCGGCAAGGGCACGCGGCACCTCCACGACCCGGTGGTACATCGTCGCGTAGAGGAACCCGTCCACCTGCCGGTCGAGGAGCGAGCGGATCTCGCGCTCCTCGAGGTCGCGGTCGTCCGAGGTGTTGACGAGCACGAGCAGCCACCCGAGCTTCGAGGCCGCCTCCTGGGCGCCGAGGATCAGGTGCCCTGCATGCGGGCTGGTCGCGATCTGGTCACTGACCAGCCCGAGCGTGTGGGTGCGGCGCAGTCGAAGCCCGCGGGCGACGGCGTTGGGTCGGTAGCCGAGCCGCTCGGCGGCGGACCGGACCCGTTCTCGCGTCTCGGGGCTGATCCGCTTGCCGGAGGCGTCGCTGAGGACGTGGGACACGGTCGTGACCGAGACACCGGCCAGGGCGGCCACGTCCTTCATCGAAGCTCTCGGCGTCGTTGCCATGTGTGCCCAATCGATTTGTCAGCGGAATGGGGAGACTGTGGCGCACGCTCCGGGGCTCGGTCAAGGGCCTGTCCGAACGCGAGGGTGGCCGCGCCGTGGCAAGGGGTAGGAGTGGGGCAGCAGGCCGCCGCGGCGGACCCAGAGGACAGGAAGGCCACCCATGTCGGACCAGCACACGCCCCAGGACCCCAGCCGGCAGTACGACCAGCCCGAGGACAGTGCGACGATCCCGCACCCCGGGCTGACCGGCCAGATGGGCGACGAGCCCGACCACGGGGAGGAGTCCTACCGCGGCAGCGGCCGGCTCGCGGGCAAGCGGGCCGTCATCACGGGCGGCGACTCGGGCATCGGCCGGGCCGTCGCCATCGCCTTCGCCCGGGAGGGCGCGGACGTGCTCGTCGCGTGCCTTCCCGAGGAGGAGGCCGACGCCGAGGAGACGGTCCGGCTCGTGCGTGAGGCGGGCCGTCAGGGCGCCGTCTGCCTGACCGACCTCACCCGGGAGGAGGAGTGCCGACGCGTCGTCGAGGAGGCCGTCGAGAAGCTGGGCGGCATCGACGTCCTCGTCAACAACGCGGCCTACCAGATGGCCCAGCCCGGCGGCCTCGCCGCCATCACCACCGAGCAGCTCGACCGCGTCATGAAGACGAACCTCTACGCGATGTTCTGGCTCTGCCGCGAGGCGCTGCCGCACCTGCAGCCCGGCGCGACGATCATCAACACCTCCTCGATCCAGTCGCGGCAGCCCTCCCCGGAGCTGCTCGACTACGCCACGACGAAGGCGGGCATCGTCGCGTTCACGCAGGGACTCGCGCAGTCGTTGGCGCAGAAGGGAATCCGCGTCAACGCCGTGGCGCCCGGACCGATCTGGACGCCGCTCATCCCCGCCACGATGCCCGGCGACAAGGTCGAGTCGTTCGGAGAGCAGACACCGCTCGGTCGGGCGGGCCAGCCGGCGGAGCTGGCCCCCGCGTACGTGTTCCTCGCCTCGCAGGAGTCGAGCTACGTCACCGGCGAGGTGCTCGGCGTGACGGGCGGCCAGCCGCTCACGTGACCGTCCGGCCTCCGCGGTGCGGCGGCTAGAGCGCGGCGCCGAGGGCGTAGCCGGCCAGCGCGGCCGCGAGGCCGGCCACGAGCGACCCGACGACGTTGAGCGCGGCGACGAGGACGGCTCGCGACTCGAGCAGCCGCACCGTCTCGTAGCTGAACGTCGAGTACGTGGTGAGCGCCCCGCAGAAGCCGGTCCCGATGCCGAGCGTGACGGCCGGTGACAGGTGGTGGGCCACCGACAGGCCGGTGACGAGCCCGAGGACCAGGGAGCCGACGACGTTCACCGTCAAGGTCCCCCACGGCATGAGGCTGTCGTGGCGGGCCTGGACGGCGCGGTCGGTGAGGTAGCGGGCGGGGGCCCCGACGGCCGCGCCGGCGCACACGAGGAGCAGAGCCGTCACGGCTCGGTGCCCCCGGCGTCGGTGCGGCCGGCGTCGGGGGAGCCCGCGGTGCCGGGGGCTGCGGGCCGTGGGCGGTAGACGTGGTGCACGACGTGGACGTCGTCGAGGGTCACCAGCCCCTCACCGACGACCTCCTGCACCTGCGGGAGGAAGGCGTCGATGCGGTCGGCCGTGTCGATGACGACGACGGCCACGGGCAGGTCCTCGGACAGGGAGAGCAGCCGTGAGGTGTGCACGAGGTTGGACGAGCCGAAGCCCTCCATGCCGCGGAACAC
This sequence comes from Monashia sp. HAY1-5C, assembly GCF_056755255.1. Classification (NCBI taxonomy): domain Bacteria; kingdom Bacillati; phylum Actinomycetota; class Actinomycetes; order Micrococcales; family Intrasporangiaceae; genus Intrasporangium; species Monashia sp. HAY1-5C. The sequence continues at coordinate 11,392 of NZ_JBPGXG010000014.1, forward strand.
GCTCGCGCCGGCGAGGCCGGCGGCGTGGGCGCGGTGCACGATCTCGCTGTGCAGCGGGCGGTGGTGCCAGGTGTCCGCCTCGCCGATGTAGACCGTGAGGCGGCGGGCGGGGCCGTCGAGCGTCGTCATCGGGAACCTCCACGGGTGGCGAGACGGTGGCGCACGGCGAGCGCCGCGCGGGTGAGCAGGACCCCGGCCGCGACGCCGGCCAGGGTGGCGACCGGGGTGCCGACGAGGTAGCCGAGGGCGAGGGCCGGGTGCCCGCCGTGGAGCAGCACCGTGGTCTCGGACGTGTACGTGCTGAAGGTCGTGAAGCCGCCGAGGACGCCGACGCCGGCGAACGGGCGCAGCAGCGGGTGCGCGCCGCCGACCTCGACGACGAAGACCATGAGGACGCCGATGAGCAGGCTGCCGGAGACGTTGACCGACAGCGTGGTCCACGGGATGCCGCCGGCCGGGGTCGGGAGCGCCTGGGTGAGGCCGTAGCGGGCGCAGGCACCGAGGACGCCGCCGAGGGCGATGACCGGTAGGACGAGCTGGTGCGCGCCCCGGTCCCGGCGCCGCTCCGGGACGGTCCCGCCGACGTCAGGGCCGACGTCGGGGTCCACCCGAGGGTCCACGCGGTGTGGCTGACGGGGCGCGACAGTCTCGTCGACTTGCGGGTCGCGGCCGAGTGGTGCGGTCATGCGGTTCTCCTACCTGGACAGGCGAATTCGTCAGGTAGGGACTGTCGGCAGCGTCGTGCTGCGGTTGTCGGCGAGCCCCACCGCCATCGGGTCGCAGTCTACGCGGAGGGCCGGACGCGTGCCGAGCACGTCAGCGGACCGAGACGACGCGTCCGTCGAGCGCGGGGTCGTCGAGCGCCACGAGACGGCCGACCACGGGGTGGCCGGGCAGCTCTCCGGCGACGAGGAGCCCGCCCGAGGTCTGCGCGTCCGCGAGCAGCACCAGCTCGTCCTCGTCCACACGGGAGGCGAGCTGCGGGCGCACCCAGTCGAGGTTGCGCCGGCTGCCCCCGGGCACGTAGCCCGCCGCGTACGCGGCGCGGGCCCCGTCGACGTACGGCACGGCCGCGGCCTCGACGACCGCCCCGACGCCGCTCGCGCGGCACAGCTTGTAGAGGTGACCGAGCAGGCCGAATCCGGTGACGTCCGTCGCACAGCGCAGCCCGGCGGCGAGCGCCGCGCGCGAGGCGGGACCGTTAGGGGTCGTCATCACGGCGACGGCCTCGGCGAAGACCTCGCCGGTGGCCTTGTGGCGGTTGTTGAGCAGGCCGAGCCCGATTGGCTTGGTCAACGTCAACGGCAGGCCCGGGACGCCGGCATCGTTGCGCAGCAGGCGATCCGGGTGGGCGAGGCCGGTGACGGCCAGGCCGTACTTCGGCTCCGGGTCGTCGATGCTGTGCCCCCCGGCGAGGTGGCACCCGGCGGCGCGGGCCACGTCGGCGCCACCGCGGAGCACCTGTGCGGCGACGTCGAAGGGGATGCGGTCGCGGGGCCAGGCGAGGAGGTTGAGGGCGACGAGCGGCTCACCGCCCATGGCCCAGACGTCGGAGAGGGCGTTGGTCGCGGCGATGCGCCCCCAGTCGTACGGGTCGTCGACGACGGGGGTGAAGAAGTCGGTCGTCGCGACCACGGCGCGGTCACCGTCGATCCGCACGACGGCGGCGTCGTCCCCGGTCTCGACGCCGACGAGCAGGTCCGGCCCCGTATCGGGCGCCAATGCGCCCAGGACGCGTTCGAGCTCGCCCGGCGGCACCTTGCAGGCACAACCGCCACCGGACGCGTACTGGGTCAGGCGCAGGCCTGGTTCGGTCCGAGTGGACGCGGGCGCCGTCATGCCGCCATCGTGCCACCGCGGGAGGGGCATCGCGGAAGCGGCAGCGCAAGGGGGATGACACGGGTCGAGGAGGCCGCCCGCGGGGTAGGGTCGGTCGCGGAGGCGTTTCCCGCCTGGTGACGGGCGCGGTCTTCAAAACCGTGGTGACCGGGTATCCCGGTCAGGCGGGTTCGATTCCCGTCCGCCTCCGCCAACACGTTCCCCCGAGCCCCCGATCCGTGCCGCCCCTTTCCGGCACCGACCGTCCAACCGCTCCTGCCGAGGGAGGCCGCGTTGCAGGACCCCCGACGCCGCGTACCGCGCACCGACGCCGTGCTCGCCGACGCGGGTGTGGCTGCGGCCGCCGAACGGCTCGGCCGTCAGCGTGTCAAGAGGGTCGTCGTGGAGGTGCTCGCCGCGTGCCGGGCCGGTGAGGTCGCGCCCGAGTCCGTCGTCGGCGAGGTGCTGACCCGGCTGCCGCACGGGCCGACGTCGATGCGGCGGGTCGTCAACGCGACGGGAGTCGTGGTGCACACCAACCTCGGCCGCGCCGCCCTGTCCGACGCGGCGGTCGAGGCAGTGACCGTCGCGGCCGGCGCCACCGACGTCGAGCTCGACCTCGGCACCGGACGCCGTGGCCGACGCGGCGCGGCGACCCTCGACGCCCTCCGCCGCGCCGTGCCCGCCGCCGGCGACGTGCACGTCGTCAATAACGGCGCCGCCGCCCTCGCCCTCGTCGCGCGGGCGCTCGCGCCCGACCGTGAGGTCCTCGTGGCGCGCGGCGAGCTCGTCGAGATCGGCGACGGCTTCCGCATCCCCGAGCTCGTCGAGTCGGTCGGGGCCCGGCTGCGCGAGGTGGGCACCACAAACCGCGTCCGCCTCGCCGACTACGCCGACGCGCTCACCGACCGGACCGCGTTCGTCCTCAAGGTGCACCCGTCCAACTTCCGCGTCGAGGGCTTCACCTCCAGCGTGGCCGTGTCCGACCTCGCGACGCTCGGACCGCCCGTCGTCGCCGACATCGGGTCGGGCCTGCTCGCCCCGCACCCACGCCTGCCCGAGGAGCCCGACGCCGACTCGACGCTACGAGCCGGGGCCGCGATCGTCACCGCCTCCGGCGACAAGCTCCTCGGCGGGCCCCAGTGCGGCCTGCTGCTCGGCGACGCCGACCTCGTGAACCGGCTCCGGCGACACCCCTTGGCGCGCGCGCTGCGCGTCGACAAGCTGACGCTGGCCGCGCTCGAGGCGACGCTGTCCGGCCCGCCCACGCCGGTGGCCCGGGCGCTCGACCAGCGCAGGGACGTCCTCCTCGCACGGGCGCGGCGGCTGGCCCTCGCCATCGGGCCCGACCTGGCGCGGGCGGTCGAGTCGGAGGGCCGCGTCGGCGGTGGGGGAGCACCCGGGGTGCCGCTGCCCAGCGCCGCCGTGGCGTTGCCGCACCGGCTCGCGGAGCCGCTGCGCCTCGGTGAGCCGCCGGTCGTCGGACACGTGCACGACGGCCGCCTGCTCCTCGACCTCCTGACGGTGCCCGAGGACCTCGACGAGGTCCTCGCCCGCGCCGTCCGTCGTGCCGCTCGGGCGGGCCGAACCGCCTGAGCGAGGCACCCCACGGCGAGGGGTGCCCTGCCACGGGTGCGGCTGCCGAGCCACCGGGGCGCCGGAGGGGCCGGGCGCCGGACCGACCGGACGCAGCGACGTCAGGCGTCGCGGAGATGGATCTGCTCGCCCTGGGGGCTGAAGAGCGACAGCAGCTCGACCGGGTGCTCGGTGGCGCTGCGCATCGCGTGCGGCGTCCGGGTCTCGAACTCGGCGGCCTCACCCTCGTCGAGCACGGTCACGGTGTCACCGAGCAGGAGCTCGAGACTGCCACCGAGCACGTAGACCCACTCGAAGCCGTCGTGCCGCTGCGGCTTCGGCGGGGTGCGACGCCGGCCCGGCAGGATGAGCTTGAAGGCCTGGATGCCACCGGCGTTCCGGGTCAACGGGATGAAGACCATGCCGTTGCGCCGCACCGCCTTCGGGTGCACCCGCGGGTCGCCCGACGGCGGTGCGCCGACGAGGTCGTCGAGCGGGACGCGGTAGGCCCGGGCCAGCGGCAGCAGGAGGTCGAGCGTCGGACGGCGCCGCCCGGACTCAAGACGCGACAGCGTGCTGACGCCGACGCCGGTCTCGGCGGACACGTCCGCGAGCGTGCGTCCGCGCTGGGTGCGCAGTCGGCGCAGGCGGGGCGCGACGCCGTCGAGGGCCTGCGCGATGTCGTCGCCGGAGGCCGCGTCGTCCATGTCGGCAGGATGGCGGTGATTTGCTGCTAGTGCAAGCTGGCTTGCAGTCCGAGGACTGCTCGGGTCAGCATCGGGTGATGACGAGCGACGCGCAGCCCCGGGCCCGCGAGGGCCACGACGACCACCGCCACGACGACCACCGCCACCCGGACGACCGACCGCGCGACCCCGCGGAGTACTGGGAGCAGCACTACGGCCGGCTCGCCGACGACTGGGGCACGCGGCCCAACGCGTCGCTCGTGCGGCTCGTCGAGGAGCACGTGGTCGTGCCCCCGGGACCGGGTGCCCGTGCGCTCGACCTCGGGGCCGGGCACGGCGGCGACGCCGTGTGGCTCGCCGAGCGGGGCTGGTCCGTGACGGCCGTCGACCTCTCGGCGACGGCGCTCGGGCGCGTCGACGCGTTGGCTCGAGCCCGTGGCGTGCGCGACCGCGTCAGCACCGAGCGGCACGACCTCGCGGTGTCGATGCCCGATGGGCCGTTCGCGCTCGTCACGGCCTCGTTCCTGCAGACGCCGCTCGAGCTGGACCGCGACGCCGTGCTGCACCGCGCCTCGCTCACGGTGACTCCGGGAGGTTGGCTCCTCGTCGTCGACCACGCGGCGGCCCCGTCGTGGGCGCCGATCGGCCACGGACACGAGTTCCCCACGGTCGCAGCGACGCTGGCGGCCATCGGCCTGGGCGACGGGTGGCTGGTCGAGCGCAGCGAGCGGGTGACCCGCACGGGAACGGGGCCCGACGGCCAGAAGGGCGAGCTGCTCGACAACCTCCTCGTCGCCCGGCGCCTCTGACCGTCCGGTGGTGCGTCAGCCGACCGCCGCGCGCCCCGCACCGACGCGTCCGAACCGCCACATCGCCAGCGCACCGGCCAGCGGTCCGGGAGCGAGGAGCAGGAACGCGAACTGCCAGCCGGCGTGGGCCGCCAGCAGCGCCACGAGCTGGATCGGGACGACCGTGAGGCCGAAACCGACGGCGGTCTGCACCGTCAACGCCGTGCCCACGAAGCGCTGGTCGACCGTCTCGCTCAGCGCCGTCGAGAAGACGCCGGAGTCTGCGATGACCGCTGCGCCCCACACGGCGAGGAACGGGACGCTGGCTGCCGGTGGCCAGGAGTAGGCCCAGGCCGACAGCAGGCAGCAGGTGCCGCTGACGACGAGCGCGCTCGTCGCCGCGAACGAGCGGCCCCGGCGGTCGGCGAGGATCCCGCCCGTGAGCGCCCCCGCCGCCCCGGCGAGCCCGATGACGGCGAAGGTCAGCAGGCTCACCGCCGCACCCGGGCCCTCGCGTCCTGCGGCCGCGCGGCCGGCGACGAGGAACGCCGACAGCCACGTCCAGAAGGCGTAGAGCTCCCACATGTGGCCGAAGTAGCCGAGGTTCGCCAGGCGCGGCCGACGCTCGCGGAACACCTCGACGGCGTACCGCGCGTGCGGGCGGGCGGAGGCGGTCAACAGGGGACCGGGTCGAACGAGGGCCCAGGCGACGGTCGCGGCCAGCACGGTGATCCCCGCTGCCACGACCATGACGCCGCGCCAGGGCAGGGGGCCGAGGCTCGCGACGAGGTGCGGCATCGCGGACCCGAGCGTTAGCGCGCCGATGAGGACCCCGAACGCGCGCCCACGGTCGGACGGCGCAGCCCACGAGGCGGTGAGCTTCATGCCCACCGGATAGACGCCGGCGAGGAAGAACCCGGTCAGCGCGCGCAGTGGCACGGCGACGGCCGGGCCGTGCGCCAGGGCCGCGAGCAGGCCCGTGCACGCGGCGGCACCGACGGCGCAGGCCGCCATGAGGTGGTGCGGCTGCACGCGGTCCGCCAGCCCGAGCGTGCTCGACGTGACCGCCCCGGCGGCGAAACCGACCTGCACCGACGCCGTCAGCCAGACGGCAGCCGTCGTCGACAGCCCCCACTCCGACCGCAGGCTCGGCGCGACCGCCGTCGCCGAGAACCACACGGCGAGCCCGAGCACCTGGACGAGCGCGACGAGCCGCCGCTGCGTCCGCGCCCGGGAGTCGTTCCCCACGCGAGAACCATGGCACGACAACGGCTCAAGCGATGCGCTCCCGCAGCGTCCGGAGCACCCGACGCAGCGAGCGGGACACCTGCATCTGGCTCACGCCGAGCGCCTCGCCGATCTCGCGCTGGCTCAGGTCGTCGACGAACCGTCGGTGCAGCAGGTCACGGTCCTCCGAGGGCAGGTGACGGACGGCCGCACCGAGCCACACCCGGTCGTCGGCGCCGACGAGGTCGGCGTCGTCGTAGGCGATGCTGCGCTCGAGCGGCTGGTCGTCGTCCTCGCGGATCCGATGCTCGAGCGGTTCGCCCTGGTAGCACCGGCTGGTCGCGACGGCCTCGCGCACGTCCGACCTGGTCGTCGACAGCGAACGGGCCAGCTCGGTGTCCGACACGGGTCGTCCGAAGCACTGCTCGAGGCGCTCCCGGTGGGCGGCGGCGTCGGCGCGCAGCTCCTGGAGACGCCGTGGCGGCCGGACGAGCCACGCCTTGTCGCGGAAGTGCCGCTTGAGCTCGCCGGTGATCGTCGGCACGGCATACGCCGCGAACGAGGTGCCGCGGTCGGGACGGTAGCGGCCGACGGCCGCCACGAGCGAGAGCCTGGCCACCTGCACGAGGTCGTCGTGCTCGACCCCCCGGCCGGTGTACCGGCCGGCCAGCGTCGTGCACAGGTCGAGGTAGAGCAGGCAGATGCGTTCCACGACGGCGTCGCGCTGTGCCGGGGTCGCGGCCTCGGCGAGCTCGCCGAAGAGGGCAGCGGTGAGGTCGTCGCGGGCCGTGTGGTCCCCGATCGGCGGATCGGCGGGGGCAGGAGGGAAGGACCGGTCGGCGAAGGGCGCCATGACTCGTCCGATCAGGTGGGCACGAGTCGGCCGGGTGGCTGGACCGCTCAGTCCCAGACCCTCGCACGCCCGAGCCTCGATGACAACACCCGGTCCGCGGTGACGTGTCGCTCCCCGGCCACAGCGGGTGGAGCCGGCCCGTGCGTCCCGTGCGCGGGCGCGGGCCCGGCCGGACACCCCGCCGACCGCCGACGCGTCATCATGGGACGGTGACCATCTACCACCTGGCCGAGCGGGCCCACTGGGAGCAGGCGCTGCGAGACGGCGTCTACACCCGCTCGACGCGCCGGCTGTCCCTCGCCGAGGAGGGGTTCATCCACGCGTCCTCGGCGCAGCAGTGGCCGGTCGTGCGCCGGCGCTTCTACGGCGACGTCAGCGAGCCGCTCGTCCTGCTCGAGATCGACGAGAGCCGTCTCGGCTCACGCGTCGTGCACGAGGTGGGCGACCCCACGAGCGGCGAGGTCTTCCCGCACGTGTACGGGCCCATCGAGGTCGGCGCCGTCGTCGGTACCACTGTCCTCGACCCGCCCCACGCCTGATCGACGCCTGGTCCACGGGCCGGCGGTCCGTCGCGCTGTCGGTCACTCCGGGCGGATGCGGCCGCGGCCGGACTTCACCTCGCCCCGGCGTTTCTTGCCGGCGAGCCGCCGCTGCTGCGACCCCCGCGTCGGCCTCGTCGCCCGTCGGGTCGGCGGAGGCGGGGCGAGGGCCTCGCGCAGCAGCGCCTCGAGCCGCTCGCGAGCGGCGGCGCGGTTGCGCAGCTGGGAGCGGTGCTCCGACGCGACGACCGAGACACGGCCCCCGACGAGGCGGCCCGCGAGCGCCGCGACGGCGCGCTCGCGCTGCGTCGCGCTGAGCGCGCTCGAGGTACCCGGCTCGAAGAGCAGCTCGACGCGGCTGTCCGTGGTGTTGACGCCCTGGCCTCCCGGCCCGGAGGACCTGCTGAAGCGCTCGACGAGCTCGGCGGCCGGGATGACGAGCCCGCGCCGCAGGCCCGGCCCCGGCGCGAGGACGAGGTCGGCACCCGGCTCGCTCACTCGTCCATTGTGCCGGGCAGGAACGCGGAAGCGCCGGGCCTGCACGCCGGAAGCGGGCGCGCACGCCGAAGGGCGGGGTGTGCGCGGCAGGGCGGACCTCAGCGGGGCGGCATCCGGAGCGCGCCGTCGAGGCGGATGACCTCGCCGTTGAGCATCGGGTTGTCGACGATGTGCCGCACCAGTGAGGCGTACTCGGCCGGGTCGCCGAGACGCGAGGGGTGCGGCACCTGCTTCTCGAGGATCTCCTTGACCTCGCCGGGCAGCCCGGCGAGCATCGGCGTCTCGAACGTGCCGGGGGCGATGGTCATGACGCGGATCGCCTTGTCCGCCAGGTCGCGTGCCGCCGACAGCGTGAGACCCACGACGCCGCCCTTGCTCGCCGCGTAGGCGGCCTGGCCGATCTGGCCGTCGAAGGCGGCGATGCTGGCCGTGTTGACGATGACACCGCGGTCGCCGTCGAGCGGTTCGTTGCCGGCCATCGCGGCGGCGGCGAGCCGCAGGACGTTGAAGGACCCGACGAGGTTGATGTCGACCACGGTCCGGAACGTGTCGAGGGCGAGCGGGCCGCCCCGACCGAGGACGCGGCCCGGGGTGGCGACGCCGGCGCAGCTGACGGCGATGCGCAGCTCCCCGAGCGAGGTGGCGCGATCGACGGCGGCCCGCACCTGTCCCTCGTCGCGCACGTCGGCGGGAGCGAAGACGACTCGGTCGCTGCGGAGCTCGTCGACGAGCGCCGGGGCGGCCGACCCCTCGAGGTCGACGACGACGACCGTCGCGCCGTCGCCGACGAGCCGGCGGACGGTCGCGCCACCGAGGCCCGAGCCGCCACCGGTCACGAGGGCGACGGTCGAGGAGTTCAGCTGCATGGCAAGGCCTTTCGGGTCTGGGAGCGGCGAGCAGGTCAGGCGGGTCGTGCGAGGGCGGGTCGAGAGCGCCCGGGCTCGCGGGTCAGCGGACCTGGGCGAGCAGCTGGCGGGAGACGACGAGTCGCTGGATCTGGTTGGTGCCCTCGAAGATCTGGGTCACCTTCGCCTCGCGCATGTAGCGTTCGAGCGGGAAGTCCTCGGTGTAGCCGGCGCCACCGAGCACCTGCACGGCGTCGGTGGTCACCCTCATCGCCGCGTCCGTGGCGACGAGCTTGGCCACCGCGGCCTCCTTGGTGAACGGCCGGCCCGCATCGCGCATGCGCGCCGCGTGCAGGTACGTCGCGCGGGCGCTGGTGACCGCGGCCTCGAGGTCGGCGAGGAGGAAGGCCAGCCCCTGGAAGTCGGCGATGCGGCGTCCGAACTGCACACGCTCCGACGCGTACCGCACGGCGGCGTCGAGAGCGGCCTGGGCCAGGCCCGTGGCGGCGGCGGCGATGCCGAGGCGGCCGGAGTCGAGGGCCGCGAGGGCGATGTGCATACCCTCCCCCTCGCCCCCGACGAGCCGGTCGGCGGCGACCGGGACGGCGTCGAACGTCACCTGCGCGACCGGGTCGCAGTGCAGGCCCATCTTGCGCTCGGGCTCGGCGAAGGTCAGGCCGGGGGCGTCGGCCGGCACGACGAACGTCGACAGGCCCCGGCCACCGTCGTCGGAGGTGCGCGCGAAGGTCGTGTAGTAGTCCGCGTGCCCGGCGTGGCTGATCCAGGCCTTGGTGCCCTTGAGCGACCAGCCTTCGGCGGTGCGCGTGGCCCGCGTCGTCATCGAGGCGATGTCGGAGCCGGCGAGCGGCTCGGAGAGGCAGTAGGCGCCGAGCTGCCCTCCGGAGAGCATCCGGGTCAGCAGCGCGGCCTTCTGCTCGTCGGTACCGTGGGCCGCAACCGGGTAGGCGGTCAGGCTGTGGACGCTGACGCCGACGGCGAGGCTCATCCAGACCGAGGCGATCTCCTCGACCACCTGCAGGTACACCTCGTAGGGCTGGTCCGCGCCGCCGAAGTCCTCGGGGTAGGGAAGCGACAGCAGCCCGGCCTGCCCCAGCGTGTGGAAGGCCTTCTCGGGGAACTCGCGGGCCCGCTCCGCGGCGTCGACCTGCGGGGCGAGGTCCTTGCGGCAGATCTCCCGGGTCAGCTCGATCAGGTCGGCGGCCTCTTCGGTGGGCATCAGCCTCGTCGCTGGCATGGCGAAATAGTAGGACGTCCGAGCATCGTGTCCAAAATGTGGGACGCGTGGGGCGGCTGTGCCCTCGGGTGAGCGCGCGGTCCGTCCCCGGACCCCGCGACGCGGCTGTTCGGGGCCGTGCGCCGGCGGCGGTCGAAACGCTCGACGGGTCACCGGGGGTAGGTGCGGACCTCGGTGGCCTTGACGGCGGCCCACAGCCGCTCGCCGACGCGGATGCCGAGGCCGGCGACCGACTCGAGGGTCACCTCGGCGGTCAGCGAGAGGTCGCCCTCCAGGCCGACCCGGGCCGACTGGCCCTGCATCGTCACCGACCTCACCTGCACCTCCCACGTGTTGCGGGGGGAGCCGTCCGGTCGCGTGCGGTGCAGCGCGACGCCATGGGGCGGGACGGTCGCCCACACCGGCCCCTCGGTGGGGTCGGTCGTGACGAGCACGGTGCCGGTTGACGTCGTCACGTGGCCGTGCGAGTCGCCTTGTCCTGCATAGAGGTTGAGTCCGACGACGGTGGCCACGTAGGGGCTGCGCGGCTCGCTCAGCACCTCGGCGGGAGTCCCGGCCTGGGACACGCGGCCGTCCTCGACGAAGACGAGGTGGTCGGCGAGCGTCAGGGCGTCGAGCGGGTCGTGCGTGACCAGGACGGTGACGCCGTCGTAGCCGGCGAGGCGCGCCGCGAGGTCGCTGCGGGTGCGTGCCCGGGTGTCGGGGTCGAGGGCCGCGAGCGGCTCGTCGAGCAGCAGCAGCGACGGGTCGGTCGCGAGCGCGCGGGCGAGGGCGACGCGGGCCTGCTGGCCGGAGGACAGCTCGCGGGGACGCGCGTCGGCGCGCTCGGCGAGGCCGACGCGTCCGAGCTCGGCCAGTGCCCGCTCGCGCGCGGTGCGCCGGTCGACGCCGCGGCTGCGGGGCCCGTACGCCACGTTGTCGAGTGCGCGCAGGTGGGGGAACAGGAGGCTGTCGGCGAGCATGAGCCCGACAGCGCGCTGCTCGGCGGGGACCCGTCGGCGCCCGTCGTCCCAGGTCGCCTCTCCGACGCGGACGTGACCGTCCTCGACCGGCAGCACCCCGGCCAGCGCGAGCACGGCCGTCGTCTTGCCGCCCCCGTTGGGCCCGAGCAGGCCGATGACCTGGCCGGGGGCGGCGGACAGTGCGACGTCGACGCGGAAGCCGCCGCGGCGCAACCGGATCCGCGCATCCAGCGAGCCACGCGTCCGTGGCGAGGAGGGGGCGCTCACCGCAGCCACCGCCCCCGGAGCACGCCGAGGACGAGGATGCTGACGGCGAGCAGCATGATGCTGATCGACACGGCGACCTGCGGGTCACGCTCGAGCTCGACGTAGACGAGCAGGGGGAGGGTCTGCGTGCGGCCCTGGAAGTTGCCGGCGAAGGTGATCGTGGCGCCGAACTCGCCGAGCGCCCGGGCCCACGCGAGCGCCAGACCGCCCGCGATGCCCGGCAGCACGAGGGGCACGGCGACGGTGCGCAGGTAGCGCAGGTCGCTGGCACCGAGGGTCCGGGCGAGGGACTCCAGGCGCGGGTCGAGCCCGCGCAGGGCGCCCTCGACCGCGAGCACGTAGTACGGCATGGCGACGAACGTCTCGGCGAGCACGACGGCCACCGTCGTGAACGGGATCTGGAGCCCCAGCGGCGACAGGTGCTGTCCGAGCAGGCCGTTGCGACCCCACGTCATGAGCAGGGCCACGCCACCGACGACCGGGGGCAGCACGAGCGGCACCGTCAGCACCGCCCGCACCCAGCGCGTGGCCACGTGCTCGGAGCGGGTGAGGAACCACGCGAGGGGAGTTCCCAGAAGCAGGCACAGCACCGCCGTGCACGACGTCGTCGCCAACGACAGCCGCAACGCCGGCAGGACGGAGGGGGCCGTGAGATCCGCGGGCAGCCGGCCCCAGTCGGCCCGCAGGAGCAGGGCCACGAGCGGGACGACGAGCAGCAGGAGCGCCACGGCGGCCGGCACCCCGAGCGCCACGCGCGAGCGCCACCGACCGGCCCGCCTCATCTCACGCCGGCCTGCGCGGTGCGAACGAGGCACACGGGGCGAACGAGGCGGACCCAGCGACGCGGCGGACGCAGCGGACGCGGCGGACGGGGCCGGCCGCTCAGGGCGCACCGAACCCGAACGACCGCAGCGTGGCGAGCCCCGGTGCGCTGAGCAGATAGGCGACGAAGGCCGTCGTCGCGGCGTCGTCGGCGAGCGTGATCACGGGGTAGCGCAGCTGGGTGTTGTCCCGCGCCGGGATCCCGACTCCCGCGACGGCACCCTTCGCGGCGACGACGTCGGAGTGGTACACGACCGCCGCGTCCGCCTCACCGAGCTTGACCTTGGCCAGCGTCGCCTTGACGTCGATCTCCTTGCTCACGACGTTCGGGACGACGCCGGCCTTGGCGAAGGTCGCCTGGGCCGCCCTGCCGCACGGGACCGTGTCGGCGCACAGGACGACCGTGACCCCGGGCCTGGCCAGGTCGGCGAGCGAGCTCACCTTGGCCGGGTTGCCGGGTGGCACGGCGATCTCGAGGACGTTCGTGGCGAAGGTCCTCGAGTCCTTGACGAGCTCCCGGTCGAGCGGCTGGGCCGCCGCGGTCCCGGCGAGCGCGACGACCGACGCCGGTGCGCCATTGTCGACCTGCTGCACGAGCGTCGCGCTGGAGCCGTAGGAGGTCTCGACGGTGACGCCCGGATGGGCCGCCTCGAAGTCCTGACCGACCTTGTCGAAGGCCTCGGTGAGCGACGCCGCCGCGAGCACCGTGACGGTGCCACTGAGGGGCGTGCCCGCCGCGGCGGAGTCTCCGGGCCGTCCGCTGCCACCGCCCGGCGCGGGGACGGCGCCACCGCAGGCCACGAGCCCGAGGACGGCGAGCGTGGCCGCGGCCCACGCCAGGGCGCGTCCGGGGGTGGTCCCCGTCCCGCGGGTGGCACGGTCCGGCCACCCGTCGTCGGCGGTCACGCGGGGACCTCGACGACGACGTGGGTCGACTTGACGGACGCCACGGCGACGGAGCCGATCTCGAGCCCCAGGTCGTCGACGGACTCGCTCGAGAGCAGGGAGGTGATGCGGAAGGGGCCGCACTGCATCTCGACCTTGGCCATGACGGTGTCCTTGGTGATGGCCGTGACGATGCCGCGCATCCGGTTGCGGGCGGACGCGCCCCCGATGGCGCCGACCGCAGCCGGATGCGCGAGCTCCTGCGCGACGGCGGCCAGCTGCGCGCCGTCGACGGTGCGGCGCCCGGCCTCGTCGGTCCCGCCGCCCAGGCGTCCCGCGTCGACCATCCGGCGGACCGTGTCGTCGGAGACGCCGAGCAGGGCGGCGGCCTCGGTGATGCGCAGATGCGGCATGACGTCGACTCTACTCCCGCAGGTGCGGCATTCCAGCGGTGTCCGGGGCCGCGTTGAGAAACGCAGCGAAGGGGGTTGACGCCGAGCGTGTGGAAGGGTTTAATCAACCTATCGATTGATCAAGGAGTTGGTTGATAATGATCCTCTCGCCCGTGTCCGAGGCGGACCTCGACCGCGCGTTCGCGGCCCTGGCCGACCCGGTCCGGCGCGCGATCATCGCCCGCCTCAGCCGCGGCGCCGCGACCGTCAACGAGCTCGCCGAACCGTTCGAGATCAGCAAGCAGGCCGTCAGCAAGCACATCCAGGTGCTCGAGCTGGCCGGACTGGTGAGCCGGTCCCGCGACGCGCAACGCCGCCCGGTCCACCTCGAGGCAGCGCGGCTCGAGGCGATGACGGCCTGGATCGACCGGTACCGCCTCGTCGCGGAGCAGCGGTACCGCGCTCTCGACGCCGTCCTCGAACGCACCGCCGGCCGCGGCACGACGAACGACACGACGCACGACCACACCCAGAAGGAGCAGCAGAAATGAGCAACCCACTGAACATCGACGCCCCCGCCGGCGTGCCGTGGATCGACTTCACGCGCGAGTTCGACGCCCCGGTGGAGGCCGTCTTCAACGCCCACCGCGACCCCGAGCTGGTCCGCCAGTGGCTCGGCCCGCGCGGCTACGAGATGACCATCGAGCGCTGGGACTTCACCTCCGGCGGCGGGTACCGCTACACCCACCGCGACGGCGACAACGTCTACGGCTTCCGGGGCACCTTCCACACCGTGCGCGACAACGAGCTGGCGATCCAGACCTTCGAGTTCGAGGGCGCGCCCGACGAGGTCGCCATCGAGTTCATGCGCTTCGTCGACCTCGGCGACGGCCGCTGCCGCCTCGAGGGGCACAGCGTCGGCCCGACGGTCGAGGGCCGCGACATGATGATCCAGAGCGGGATGGAGAAGGGCATGGTCGAGGGCTACGAGCGCCTCGACGAGCTCGTCGCCACGCCTGCCGACGCGGCGACGAAGGGCTGAGCGTCGTGGACTGGACCCTCGAGGTCGTCATCGTCCCGGTCAGCGACCTCGACGCGGCGATCGCCTTCTACCGCGACCAGGTGGGGTTCCACCTCGACCACGACACGCAGAACGAGCACATGCACGTCGCGCAGCTGACGCCGCCCGGCTCCGGCTGCTCGATCGTCGTGGGGAGCCTGCCCTCGCAGCGGGAGATGCCGCCCGGCTCCCTCAAGGGCGTCCAGCTCGTCGTCGCCGACGCCGAGGCGGCCCGCGCCGAGCTCGTCTCGCGCGGCGTCGAGTGCTCGGAGATCCAGGTCATCGACCCGCGCGACGGCGGCACGTTCTTCGGGTTCGCCGACCCGGACGGCAACACGTGGGCGGTACAGCAGATCGCGGCGCGCGCCGACACGCCGCTCATCCCCGTGAACCACCGCGGCCGGTTCGGCGAGGGCGTCGAGCCGTGACGCACCGGCCGGCGGCACGACGACAGGGTGTGCCGCCGGCCGGCCCAGCACCGGACAAGGAGAGCAGCCATGAGCAGGGTCGTCTTCGACATCAGCATGTCCCTCGACGGGTTCGTCACGGCATCACCGCAGACGCCCGAGGAGCCGCTCGGCGTGGGAGGGCGGGCCCTGCACGCCTGGACCGTCGACCACGAGTACCTCGACCGGGCCATCGCCGACCTCGGCGCCGTCGTCGCCGGCCGCACCACCTACGACCACGCCATCTCGGGATGGCGGGCCGACGGACCGTCAGGGCCGGCGCGTCGCCCCGTGTTCGTCGTGACCCACCGGGCCCCAGACCCTGACACGGTGCCGGCCGGCGGCGTCTACACGTTCGTCACCGACGGTGTGGAGTCAGCGGTCGAGCAGGCGAGGGCTGCGGCGGGCGGGCGGACCGTCACCGTCATGGGCGGCGCGGACCTGGGGCGGCAGTGCCTCGCCGCCGGCCTCGTCGACGAGATCTCGCTCCACGTCGCACCGCGGCTCTTCGGGTCGGGGACGCCGTTGTTCGAGGGCCTCGACCTCGGCCACGTCGACCTCGAGCTCCTCGAGTGCAGCAGCGCTCCGGAGACGGTCCACCTGCTCTACCGGGTCAAGGGCGGGAGCCCGGTCGCCCCCTGAGGGAGCCATGGCGGGACGACGCGTTCGGTCGCGAACGGCGGTCCACACCGCTGACTCCGTGACCGGATGCGCCGTCCGTGCACGGAATGAGTGGTCCGGGGCGCCGCTCCCGCTTTCCGGAACGCCGTTGCGGACGGCATACTGACGCGCATGAGCAGCGTCCCCCAGCAGCGCGTCCTCAAGACCGCGATCCCCGGCCCCCGCTCGGTCGAGCTCCAGCATCGCAAGGCGGCGGCCGTGTCCGCCGGCGTCTCCACCGGTCTGCCGGTGTACGTCGAGAAGGCCGGCGGGGGCATCCTCGTCGACGCGGACGGCAACCAGCTCATCGACTTCGGCTCCGGCATCGCCGTCACGACCGTCGGCAACGCCGCACCGCGCGTCGTCGAGCGGGTGACCGAGCAGGTGCAGGACTTCACCCACACGTGCTTCATGGTCACGCCGTACGAGGAGTACCTCGAGGTCGCCGAGGCCCTCAACGAGCTGACGCCGGGTGACCACGAGAAGCGCTCGGCCCTGTTCAACTCCGGCGCCGAGGCCGTCGAGAACGCCGTGAAGGTCGCGCGCCACTACACCGGCCGCAACGCCGTCGTCGCCTTCGACCACGCCTACCACGGCCGCACCAACCTCACCATGGCCCTGACGGCCAAGAACATGCCGTACAAGCACCGGTTCGGGCCCTTCGCCGGCGAGGTGTACCGGGTGCCGATGAGCTACCCGTTCCGCTGGCCGGGCGGCCCGGCCGACTGCGCGAAGGAGTCGTTCGACGTCTTCGTGTCGCAGGTCCACGCCCAGGTCGGCGAGGACAACCTCGCGGCGGTCATCCTCGAGCCGATCCAGGGGGAGGGCGGCTTCATCGTCCCGGCTCCGGGCTTCGTCAGGCAGGTCGCGCAGTGGTGCCGCGAGAACGGGGTCGTCTTCATCGCCGACGAGGTGCAGACCGGGTTCTGCCGAACCGGTGACTGGTTCGCCAGCGAGCACGAGGACGTCGTGCCCGACCTCATCACCACGGCGAAGGGCATGGCGGGTGGTCTGCCGCTCGCCGGCGTCACCGGCCGGGCCGAGATCATGGACGCCGTGCACGGTGGCGGGCTCGGCGGCACGTACGGTGGCAACCCGGTCGCCTGCGCGTCGGCCCTCGGCGCCATCGAGACGATGAGGACGGAGGACCTCTGCGGCCGCGCCAAGCAGGTCGAGGCGCTCTTCGTGCCGCGGCTCGAGGCGCTCGCCGCGCGGTACCCGCAGATCGGCGACATCCGTGGCCGCGGCGCGATGCTCGCCGTCGAGCTCGTCAACGGAGAGGGCGACCTCACGCCGAACGCTGCCCTCACCGCCGCCGTCAACAAGGCCTGCCACGCCGCCGGCCTCGTCACGCTGACGTGCGGGACGTACGGGAACGTCTTCCGCTTCCTGCCGCCGCTCGCCGCGAGCGATGCGCTGCTGTCCGAAGGTCTCGACGTCTTCGAGGAGGCGTTCGCCGCCAGCATCTGACAGGCTGGCTGACGCATCGAGGCCGACCCGCGTTCGTGGCGGGCCGGCCTCTGCGCGTCCCGGCTCCGCCCGCCTGCGCCTCTCGCCCATTCACGGACGCTTCGATCCGGGACCGAGGACGGACCTTCGCCGGGCTGACGGCTGGCCCCGTGCTCAGGCCACGACCGCGCGGGGCCGAAGGTCCGTCATGCGTCCCGACTCGTCGCCCTGCGACCGGCCCCGGCCCTCGGCGACGCGTCGCCGGACCGTCCGCTCGATGACGCGCGCGACCCACTCCGGCCGCAGCATCACCTGCTCCCACGAGAAACGGAGCACGAGCCAGCCGCGGGCCACGAGCTCGTCATAGCGCTCGCAGTCACGACCCAGGGCCGCCCGCTCGCCGTGGAACTCGAAGCTGTCGGCCTCCAGGACGATGCCGAGGGCCTCGTCGGCGAGGTCGACGCGGGCGTAGAAGTCGTCGTACCGGATCCGGTGCTGCGGTTCCCAGCACGTTCCGTCGACGCCGAGCGCGATGGCGCGCAGCACCGACTCGAACGGGTTGGCCGCCTTCGCCGTGGCGTGTCGTTCGACGGCGAGCACGCGTGCCCGGTGCCGTGGGCCGAGACGTGCCGTCGCCGAGACGACGACCTGGCGGGGCAGCCCGCTGCGCAGCGCGGAGTCGAAGACCGACAGCGCCTCGTCGAAGGGAAGGTCGAGGCAGCAGTCGATGACGGTGCGCACCGGCGTCGTCACCCAGCCGCCGGAGACGTCGGACGGGTCCAGGTTTCGGCGGTGCAGCGTCGACAGGCCCTCCGCGCTCGCACGCAGCTTGCGGTTCGCCGGGATCGCGACGTCGGGGAGGGGCGGCGCGCACTTGACCTTCCAGCCCCAGTGCAGCGCGGCGGTGCGATGCGACGCGACGCCGGTCAGGCGGCGGGCCACCACCCGGCCGTCGTGGGCGCCCGCGAGCGTGTAGACGTCCCGGCCCGGGTGCCGGACCACGCCCTCCTCGGTGGCGCGGGCGATGAGGCGCCAGGACACTGCCCGGCGCAGCTCGCGCCACGTGCAGGTGCCGCCCAGTCGGTGGACGGCAGTCGCGACGTCGGCCGTCGGGCGGCGTCGGGCCCGTCGCCGGGCGGACGCGGCGCCGGTGGAGTCGTCGGTGGAGTCGTCGGTGGACATGACCTGAGGCTGCCAACGCGCGACGGGGGCTCGCCGGCGTCGTCCACAGCCACTGGGGAACGGTGACGTACTTCGGCGCCCGACGGCGCGGCCCCGTGCTCAGCCGAAGGCTCTCCCGTCGTGAGCCTCCGTCATCGGTCCCGCTCGGCGGTCGTCCGGACGCGGGGTCAGTCGCCCGCGGCGGTCGGCGCGGCGGTCGGCGCGGCGGTCAGTCCGGCTCGACGGGCGTGACGTCGGGGCGCTTGGCCGAGCGGTGGTCGCCCGAGGAGCGGCCGGTGAGGCGCCGGTGCACCCACGGCCCGACGTACTCGCGGGCCCACTGCGCGTTGGCCTGGAGCGCCTCGCGGCGGCTGATCGGGGGAGCCGGGTCGAGCGGCGTCTCCCACCCCGCCTCCGACGGCGTGTGCCCGAGCGCCTCGAGGGCGGCGAGGGAGACACGACGGTGCCCCTCGGTGGTCATGTGGATGCGGTCCTCGGACCACATGCGCCAGTCGCGCAGCGCGTGCAGGCCCCACTGGTCGATGACGTGGGCGCCGTTGCGGCGGGCGATGCTCCAGATGTTGGCCGAGTGGATCGCGGCCCGGCCACGGGTGGCCTTGACGAGGGGCGCGTCGGCGGGGTCGACGGGCGTGGCCATGAGGACGTCGGCGCCGGTGGCGCGGATGCGGGCCACGGCGACCTCGAGCCGCGCGGCGAGGCCGTCGAGGTCGGCCTTCGGCCGCAGGATGTCGTTGCCGCCGCCGACGATGCTGACGAGGTCGGGCTCGAGGGCGAGGGCGTCGTCGAGCTGCGGGCCGACGACGTCGGCGAGCTTGCGGCCGCGGACGGCGAGGTTGGCGTAGCCGAAGTCCTGCCCGGCCGCCGACGCGATGCCGGACAGGTGGGCGGCGAGCCGGTCGGCCCAGCCGGCGAACTCGCCGTCGTGGGCGAAGGCCGGGTCGTCGTCGCACATCCCCTCGGTGAACGAGTCGCCGATCGCGACGTAGCGGGTCCAGACGCGGGGCACGTGCACGCCGGGTGCGGGCTGGGTCATGACAGCCTCCAGTCGATGGGGTCGGCGCCCTGCCGGGCGAGCAGCTCGTTGGTGCGGCTGAAGGGCCGCGAGCCGAAGAAGCCGGAGCGGGCGGACAGCGGCGAGGGGTGGGCGGACTCGATGCGGGGCACGTCGCCGAGCATCGGTGCGAGCGACTGCGCCTGGCGGCCCCAGAGGATGGCCACGAGGGGCCCGCCGCGGCTAACGAGGGCCGAGATCGCCTGTGCCGTCACGGTCTCCCAGCCCTTGCCCTGGTGGCTGGCGGGCTTGCCCGGGCGGACCGTGAGCACCCGGTTGAGCAGCATGACGCCGCGCTCGAACCACGGCGAGAGGTCGCCGTTCGAGGGCGTCGGGAGGCGCAGGTCGGTACCCAGCTCCTGGTAGATGTTCTGCAGCGACCGAGGCACCGGCCGCACGTCCGGGGCGACGCTGAAGCTGAGGCCGACCGGGTGGCCGGGTGTCGGGTACGGGTCCTGCCCGACGACGAGGACCCGGACGTCGGGCAGCGGCAGCCGGAAGGCGCGCAGGACGGCCTCGCCCGCGGGGAGGTAGCCGCGACCGGCCTGGACCTCGGCGCGGAGGAACTCGCCCATGGCGGCGATGGTGTCCGCGACCGGCTCGAGGGCGGGCACCCACGTCGGGTGGACGAGCTCGCTCAGGGGACGCGCTGGCACGGCCCACACGCTACAGCCGCGGCGGGTGCGACAGAATCGACCCCGATGGAGCTCACCCTGCGCGGCCCTGCCCTCGTCGACGACGTCGTGCTGCCCGACGTCCTCGTCCGGGTCGCGGGCGACCGCGTCCTCGACGTCACCCCCGCGGACCGCGAGGTCCCCCACGCCTCCCGGGGGTCCGGAGCGTCCGGCGGTCCGGTCGAGCGTGTCGAGGGGACGCTGCTGCCCGGGTTCGTCGACATCCACTGCCACGGCGGCGGTGGGACGGCGTTCACCGACCTGCGGGACGAGGCGGCCGCCGCGACCGCCCGCCACCACCACGAGCGCGGTTCGACGAGCGTCGTGGCGAGCCTGGTGACGATGTCGCCCGCCGACCTCGAGCGCGGGGTCGCGATGCTGGCCGAGCTCGCCGACGACGGGCTCGTCGAGGGCATCCACCTCGAGGGGCCGTGGCTGTCCGAGGCCCGCTGCGGCGCCCACGACCCGACGCTGTTGCGCGACCCCTCGCTCGCCGAGGTCGAGCGCCTCCTGCACCTCGGTCGCGGCCACGTGCGCCAGGTGACGGTGGCGCCCGAGCGCTCGCACGGCCTCGACCTCGTCCGCTGGCTCACCGACGCCGGAGTCCACGCCGCGGTCGGCCACACGACCGCGACGTTCCCGCAGGTGGAGCAGGCCCTCGCCGCCGGTGCCGACATCGCGACCCACCTGTTCAACGGCATGGACCCGTGGCACCACCGCGAACCCGGCGCCGTCGCCGCGATGCTCCGGGCCGCCGCGCGCGGCACGGCCACCGTCGAGCTCATCGCCGACGGCGCGCACGTCTCCGACGACACGACCCGCACCGTCCTCGACCTCGTCGGCCCGGACCGGGTGGCCTTCGTGTCCGACGCGATGGCCGCGGCCGGCGTGGGCGACGGCTCGTACGTGCTCGGGGGGCTCGATGTGGTCGTTCGCGACGCGGTGGCCCGCCTCGCGCGCGACCCCGACGGCACGGCTCCGGGTTCCATCGCGGGCGGCACGAGCCACGTGGCAGACCTCGTCACGCGCGCCGTGGCTTCGGGTGTGCCGTTGGCGGCCGCCGCGCGCAGCGGGTCCGGCACGCCGGCCCGGGCCCTCGGGCTGCACGGACGCGGCACCATCGCCGCGGGCGCCCGCGCTGACCTCGTCGTCGTCGACGCGGCCGGCCGGGTGCGGCGAGTCATGCGGGGCGGGCGCTGGCTCGGCTGAGCGTGGCAGGCCCTAGGCTCGCCCGGTGAACTCTCCCCGCTGGACCACCGCCGTCTTCGACCTCGACGGCACCCTCGCAGACACGATCCCCCTCATCGTGGACTCGTACCAGCACGCCTTCCGCAGCGTGCTGGGGCGTGAGGAGGACCCCGACGTCATCCGCTCGTGGATCGGCCGCCCGCTCATCAACGCCTTCCGCGACCACTCGCCGGAGCACGCCGACGAGCTCTACGACACCTACCTGCGGTGGAACGCCGACAACACCGAACGGCTCATCCGCGGCTACGACGGGGTCCGTGAGGTCCTCGGCGACCTGCGCGGCGCCGGCGTCCGCGTCGGGGTGGCCACCTCGAAGCGTCGCGACTCCGCGCAGCAGGCCATGGACATCCTCGGGCTCGCCGAGCACGTCGAGGTCCTCGTGGCGATGGAGGACACCGAACGGCACAAGCCGGACCCGACCCCGATCCTGTCCTGCCTCGAGCGCCTCGGCCGCGGCTCCAACGACGCCGTGTACGTCGGGGACGCCGTCGTCGACGTCCTCGCCGGCAAGGCGGCGGGCGTCGACACCCTCGCGGTGACGTGGGGTGCGGGCACGACCGAGGCCCTCCACGGCGTGCGTCCGACCGTCTTCGCGCACGACGCGGCGGGGCTGCGGGACGCCCTGCTCGGCTGAGCAGGGCGGGCCGCGCGACCCCGGCGCGCGGCCCGCACGTCGGTCGCGGCGTGTCGGAGGACGCCACGCCAGGCCCTAGCATCGGCGCGTGCACAGCTTCGACAAGGACGCCGACCACCTCGCCGTCGACAAGGTCCTGAGCTACGCGCGGGAGCGCCTCCTCATGGACCCCATCCCGTTGGACGGGGCCCAGACCGAGGAGTACCTCCAGGCGGCCGTCGGTCAGACGATCACCCCTGCCGGCCTCGGACCGACGCGCGCGATGGAGCTGTTCGAGCACACGCTCGCACCGGCCTGCCTGTCCACCGACCACCCGCGCTACCTGTCCTTCATCCCGTGCGCCCCGACGCGGGAGGCGGCGGCTTTCGACGTCGTCGTCGGCGCGTCCTCGATCTACGGCGGCTCGTGGATGGAGGGCGCCGGGGCGATCTATGCCGAGAACCAGGCGCTGCGCTGGATCGCCGACCTCGCTGGCCTGCCCGAGTCGGCCGGTGGCGTGTTCGTCCCCGGGGGCACGGTCGGCAACCTGTCCGCCCTCGTCGTGGCCCGTCACACGGCCCGGGCCCGCGCGACCGAGGCCGGCACGGGCGCGCGTCCGTACCGCATCGCCGCGACCGACAACGCCCACTCGTCGGTCGTCTCGATGGCCGCCGTCATGGACGCCGAGGTCGTGGGCGTGCCCGTCGACGAGAAGCTGCGCCTCACCGGACCCGAGCTGCGACGCGTCCTCGAGGAGCACGGGCCCGACACGTTCTTCGCCGTCGTCGCGACGTCCGGGACGACGAACTTCGGCGTCGTCGACGACCTCGCGGCGGTCGCCGAAGTGTGCCAGGAGTACGGCATCTGGCTGCACGTCGACGGTGCCTACGGCGGTGCGGGCCTCGCGGCGCCTTCGGTGCGCCACCTCTTCGCGGGCATCGAGCACGCCGACTCCTTCATCGTCGACCCGCACAAGTGGCTCTTCGCGCCGTTCGACTGCTGCGCTCTGCTCTACCGCGACCCGACGCTGGCCCGCATCGCGCACACCCAGGAGGCCGGGTACCTCGACGTGCTGACGTCGGCGCCCGAGTGGAACCCGACCGACTACTCGATCGGCCTGACGCGGCGGGCCAGGGGCCTGCCGTTCTGGTACTCGCTCGCGGTCCACGGCACCGATGCCTACGTCGAGGCGATCGAGAGCACGCTCGAGGTGACCCGCTTCGCCGCCGAGGAGGTCGGGCGGCGGCCCTACCTGGAGGTCGTCCGCGAGCCCGACCTGTCGGTCGTGGTGTTCCGACGCCGCGGCTGGGGCCCCCAGGACTACGCGGCGTGGACCGACCGGCTGCTCGCCCAGGAGTTCGCCTTCGTCGTGCCGACGACGTTCCGCGGCGAGACGCTGACGCGCTTCGCCATCGTCAACCCGCACACGACCAAGGAGGACGTCTCGGCGATCCTCGATACGATGTCCTGACGCCCGAGGGCCGGACGCGCGGCCCTGTGACCGATGGGGTCGCTGGGGCCGCTGGGGCTGGTGTGGCCGCCGTGACGATGGGTCCGTCGAAGCCGCGGCCGGAACGCGACGACACCCCGGCGAGCCGCCACGCGGCTGAATGACACCCTTGTCATTTGCGTCTAGGGTTGGCCCCGGAGCCAACGCAGCAGCACTCGTGCTGCTCGACGTCACCGGGGGTGGTCGGCACCGGCGCGGCGCAGCCCGCGTCGGCGGTCGGCCCACAGCGGGACCAGCACGACAGCACGACAGCGACCGAGCAATCGACGCGACGAGACGGGGACATGAGCACAGAACACGCCACGGCGCAGCCGCACCGCCACGACTCCGGGGGCGGCCTGAGCGACCGCGATCTCGAGATCCTGGCCTTCGAGCGCCAGTGGTGGAAGTACGCGGGCTCCAAGGAGCAGGCCATCAAGGAGCTGTTCAACATGAGCTCAACGCGCTACTACCAGGTGCTCAACGCCCTGCTCGACGACCCCCAGGCCCTCGAGGCCGACCCGATGCTCATCAAGCGCCTGCGCCGGATGCGCGCGAGCCGCCAGCGCGCCCGCACGAGCCGGCGCCTCGGCATCAACGTCTGACCCTCCCGCCGCGCCGCCCTCGTGCCGGCGCCGCGCGCACCACCCGACGTCTCGGCCTGCGCCTCGTCCGCGTGGTTCACTTCCCCCATGGCCGAGGTGACGATCCGCCGCGCCGGGGCCGACGACGCCTTCATCGTCGCCGCGCTGCACCTGCAGTTCGCCCGCGAGCTCGGCATGCCCTCGGAGCAGGGCTACCTCGACCGCTTCGTCGACGCGTGGCTGCAGGAGCGGCCGGACCGCCCGACGTGGATCGCCGAGAGCCGGGGGGAGCACGCCGGGATCCTCGAGACGCGCCGCATCCGGGCCCTGCCGTGGCCGGGCCGGCGTGACGTCAGCTGGCTGCACGTCGGCGGCCTCTTCGTCGCCCCGAGCTGCCGCGACCGCGGGGTGGGCAGGGCCCTGACCGAGGCGATGATCGAGTGGTCCCGCTCGACCGACGTCAAGTGGATCCGGCTCAACGCGCCCGACGCCCGGGCCCAGGAGTTCTACGAACGGCTCGGCTTCACCTCGCCCGGCACGCTCATGGAGTTCGATCTGAGGGACCCGTCATGACGCGCCCCGGCCCCACCAACTCCATCGTCGACGTCGCCGGGTTGCGCGTCGGGCACGCGACGCGCGACGAGGCCGGCTGGCTCACCGGGAGCACGGTCGTGCTGACCCCGCCCGGCGGTGCGGTCGCGGGGGTCGACGTGCGCGGCGGCGGCCCCGGCACCCGCGAGACCGACCTGCTCGACCCCCGCAACCTCGTCGATCGTGTCGACGCCGTCGTCCTCGGCGGTGGTTCGGCCATGGGTCTCGCGGCCGTCGACGGCGTGGCTCGGTGCCTGCTCGCCGACGGCCGGGGCTGGCCCATGGGGGAGCGGCGCGTCGTGCCGATCGTGCCGGGCGCGATCCTCTTCGACCTCGGCCGCGGCGGCACGTGGGAGCACCACCCCGGTGCCGACGAGGGCCGCGCCGCGTACGAGGCCGCGCGGCAGGCGTCCGTCGGCGAGGCGCCGGCGGCAGGCTGCGTCGGCGCGGGCACCGGTGCCAAGGCGGGTGGCCTCAAGGGCGGGATCGCCTCGGCCAGCGTCGTGCTCGAGTCGGGGGTGACCGTCGCGGCGCTCGTCGCAGTCAACGCGGTCGGCTCGGCCGTCGACCCCGACACCGGCGCCATTCACGGCGTCCGGTACGGCCTGGGCGACGAGTTCGCCGGCATCGGCGTGCCCTCCGCCACGGAGGTCGCCGCCGCCCGCGAGCGGGGTGAGGCGCTCGCGGCAGCCGGGGTCGCCATGCCGGGCCTCGCGACGACCATCGGCGTCATCGCCACCGACGCGACGCTGACGAAGGCCCAGTGCGCCAAGCTCGCCGGCATCGGGCACGACGGCTTCGCCCGCGCCATCAAGCCGGTGCACACGCTCTTCGACGGCGACACGCTCTTCGCCCTCGCGACCGGCGCCGGCCCGGCGCCGGACCCGCTCGCCCTGACGGTGCTCATGGAGGCCGGTGCCGACGCCGTCGCCCGGGCCATCGCCCACGCGCTGCTCGCCGCGACGTCCGTCGACCGCACGGCCGAGGGCGGGGTGGCGCTGCGCTCCTGGCGCGACGCGTTCCCCTCCGCGGTCAGGGCCTGAACCCTCCGGGTCCCGACCAGTCCGCGCATCCGCTGGGCGCTCGGATGCGGCTCAGGGCAGCAGGTCCAGGTGCGCGTAGCCCCGCCGGAAGGCCTCGGCGAGCCCGGCCACCGGGTACGGCAGCCGCCGGTCCGGCTCTCGCACCGCGTCCTCGACGTCGACACCGGCGCTTCGGCGCTCGCGGATGACCGCGGCCACCGCGGCGACCTCGTCGCGTTGCCGCGCGACGAACCCCACGTCGACGGGCCGGCCGTGGCCGGGCACGACCACGGTTCGGTCCGAGGTCTCGACGAGGTGGGCTGCCAGGGTGTCGGCCCACTCCAGCGGCCACGAGTCGTCGCCGAAGGACGGGTGGGCGCTCTCCTCGACGAGGTCGCCCAGGAACAGGGCGTCGGTGTCGGGGACCGCGACAGCGACGTCGCCGTCGGTGTGGCCGCGTCCGTGCCAGGCCATCGTCACCACGCGGTCGCCGAGGTCGACGGTCGCGTGCGAGCCGAACGTCCGGTCCGGACGCCGGACCCGCGTGGCGAGGACGTCGACGACGTCCTCGGCCGTGTAGCCGGCCTCCGGGGCGTCGCCGGGGTCGGCCCGGAAGAGGGCCCTGATCCGATCGGCGTGGTCCTCGATGGTGCGGCCGACGTTGTCGTGGGCATGGACCGTCGCGTCGTCGAAGGCGATGTTGCCGAACGTGTGGTCGAAGTGGACGTGCGTGTTGACGACGTGGGTGACGACGATGTCGCGGCCGAGCCGGCGCACGTCGTCGAGGACCCGGCGGCCCTGCGTGCCGCTGCCCCGCGTGTCGACGACGACCGCGCCGTCCCGCCCGAGGACGAGGCCGACGTTGACGTCCCACTCGGGGTAGCGGGCGACGAGGACCCGGTCGGCGACCTCGATGAAACCGGTGGCTCGCCCCGGCGTGGTCCGCGTCGCGTCCTCCATGCGCGCCACGGTAGTGGTCCCGGTCCCGGGAGGCGTCCCGAGCCCGATTCGTCTAGTTTGGGGGGTCATGTCCTTCGACTCCGGGGCCCGCCCTCCACGCGCGAACCGTCGTCCCGTGCTCCTGCTGTCCGCCCTCGCGGCCATCGTCCTCGCCGGTGTCGGCGGGGTGACCTTCTTCTCCGGCGACAGCTGGCGTGACGAGGCCATGTCGTCCGGCGTGTTCCCGACCCTGCCCGGCGACGAGTTCTCCACGCCGCCGACCGACGAGCCGTGGTGGACCACGGCCGGCGACCCGCCGACGTCCGGCGGCCCCACGTCAGGGGTGGCGACCGCGACCGTGCTGCCGGTGACGGCGTCGCCGCCGTCCGCGACCTCCACGACGAGCGCCGTGCCGACGAGCACCGCACCGGAGCCCGGCCCGTCGGCGACGCGCGCACCCTCCACACCACCCTCGACCGGCACGCCGTCCCCCTCCTCGACGAGCGACCCGAGGCCCGGCCCCCGGCCGACGAAGACGACTCCGCCCTCCCCGACGCCGACCTCCTCGCCGACCTCGAGCGGCTCTGGCTGCTGGCTGCTCGTCATCTGCTGACGCGTCGCCGCGGCATGGGAGCCTGATCGCATGGACTGCGTCTTCTGCTCCATCGTCGCGGGTGACGTACCGGCCGACGTCGTGCTCGACGAGCCCGACCTGCTCGGCTTCCTCGACCGGCGACCGGTGTTCAAGGGACACGTGCTCCTCGTGCCACGCCGCCACGTCGACACCCTCCTCGACCTGCCGCAGCCGCTGCACGCGCCGTTGCTCGGGGCGGCGCAGCGGCTCGCCGGTGCCGTCGTCGAGGGGCTCGGCGCCCAGGGCAGCTTCGTGGCGATGAACAACGTCGTCAGCCAGTCGGTGCCGCACCTGCACGTGCACGTCGTGCCCCGGACCAAGGGCGACGGCCTGCGGGGCTTCTTCTGGCCGCGCACGACGTACGCGTCCGACGCCGAGTCGGCCGCCTATGCCGCCCGCCTCGCGGGAGCGTTGGCGCCGCCGGTGGCGCGCGCCGACGCCTGAGGCGCGCGTGATCACCGCGACGGCTCATCGGCGAACGGGTCGGCATCGTGGCCTGCTGTTTGCACTCTCCGGGTGAGAGTGCCAATAATGGCGTTAGCACTCTCCAGGTGGGAGTGACAGAACTGGGCCGCACGCCGAGGGCTCGGTCCCGCAGCGACGTGAGCTGCCGGGTCCGGTCCCATCCGTCGCGGGCGTCGTGCGGGCCGCCACCAACGATTCGCGTGGGAGGAACCACCCGAATGGCCAAGACCATTGCGTTTGACGAAGAGGCGCGTCGCGGCCTCGAGCGCGGCATGAACACCCTTGCCGACGCCGTCCGCGTCACGCTCGGCCCCAAGGGCCGCAACGTCGTCCTGGAGAAGAAGTGGGGCGCCCCCACGATCACCAACGACGGTGTCTCGATCGCCAAGGAGATCGAGCTCGACGACCCGTACGAGAAGATCGGTGCGGAGCTCGTCAAGGAGGTCGCCAAGAAGACCGACGACGTCGCCGGTGACGGCACGACGACGGCCACCGTCCTCGCCCAGGCCATGGTGAAGGAGGGCCTGCGCAACGTTGCCGCGGGCGCCAACCCGATGGCCCTCAAGCGCGGCATCGAGAAGGCCGTCGAGGCCGTCTCCGCGTCGCTGCTCGAGTCCGCCAAGGAGGTCGAGACCAAGGAGCAGATCGCCTCCACCGCCAGCATCTCGGCGGCCGACGAGGAGATCGGCGGCCTCATCGCCGAGGCGATGGACAAGGTCGGCAAGGAAGGCGTCATCACCGTCGAGGACTCCAACACCATGGGCCTCGAGCTGGAGATGACCGAGGGCATGCGCTTCGACAAGGGCTACATCTCGGCGTACTTCGTCACCGACACCGAGCGCATGGAGGCCGTCCTCGACGACGCCTACGTGCTCGTGGCCAACAGCAAGATCGGCAGCATCAAGGACCTCATCCCGCTGCTCGAGAAGGTCATGCAGTCCGGCAAGCCGCTGCTCATCATCGCCGAGGACATCGAGGGCGAGGCCCTGGCGACCCTCGTCGTCAACAAGATCAAGGGCACGTTCAAGTCCGTCGCCGTCAAGGCCCCGGGCTTCGGCGACCGCCGCAAGGCGATGCTCACCGACATCGCGATCCTCACCGGTGGCCAGGTCATCTCCGAGGAGGTCGGTCTCAAGCTCGAGAACGCCACCCTCGACCTGCTCGGCAAGGCGCGCAAGGTCGTCGTCACCAAGGACGAGACGACCATCGTCGAGGACGCCGAGGACCGCACGCAGATCGAGGGCCGCATCGCCCAGATCAAGGCCGAGATCGAGAAGTCGGACTCCGACTACGACCGCGAGAAGCTCCAGGAGCGCCTCGCCAAGCTCGCCGGCGGCGTCGCCGTCATCAAGGCGGGCGCGGCCACCGAGGTCGAGCTCAAGGAGCGCAAGCACCGCATCGAGGACGCCGTCCGCAACGCGAAGGCCGCCGTCGAGGAGGGCATCGTCGCCGGTGGTGGCGTCGCCCTCATCCAGGCCGCCAAGGCGCTCGACGCCCTCTCGCTCGAGGGTGACGAGGCCACCGGCGCGAACATCGTGCGCGTCGCGACCGAGGCCCCGCTCAAGCAGATCGCGATCAACGCCGGCCTCGAGGGCGGCGTCGTCGCAGAGAAGGTGCGCGGTCTCGCCCCCGGCCACGGCCTCAACGCCGCCACGGGCGCCTACGAGGACCTCCTCGAGGCGGGCATCATCGACCCGGTCAAGGTGACGCGTTCCGCGCTGCAGAACGCGGCGTCGATCGCGGCGCTGTTCCTCACGACCGAGGCCGTCATCGCCGACAAGCCGGAGAAGGCCGCTGCGGTCCCCGGCGGCGGTGACATGGACGGCATGGGCGGCATGGGCTTCTGAGCCCGCTCGCTCCACCACAGAGCACGAAAAGCACGCACAGGAGGGCGGCTCCCCGGACGGGGAGCCGCCCTTCGGCGCCCCCGCGGCAGACGCCCCGGTCAGCGGGCGAAGAGGGCGCGCGTCGCGGTCTCGTGCTCGGCGTAGGCCTGGGAGGCCTTGAGCGTCAGGCGCCCGACGTCGGCGAGCGACTCGGTCATCTGGGCCTGGACGCGCTGGTAGTCGGCCATGACCCGCTCGAACTCGGCCTTGGCCGGCCCCTGCCAGTCGCCGCCGAGGCCGGCGAGGCGGCCGCGCAGCTCAGCGGAGCTCGAGGTGATGCTGTCGGCGAGACGGTTGATGTCGGCCGCCGCGGCGGCGATGCGCTCGGTGTCGACGACGGAACGGGTCATGGGGTCCTCCTGCTCGATCGGGTGGCCGACCGGTCCGGTGGCCTCGTGTCCCGAGGCTAGGTCGGTGCCGCGGGAGGCGTCGGGCGTCATCCACAGCCGCGACCGTCGGGGTCCTGGCCTAGGCTCACGAGTCATGACCGTGTGGATCGACCAGCCGATCTGGCCCGCCCACGGTCGGCTCTTCGCGCACCTCGTCAGCGACACGTCCTACGACGAGCTGCACGCCGTCGCCCGCGCCGCGCAGCTGCACCCGAGGGCCTTCGACGGTGACCACTACGACGTGCCCGAGGGGCGCTGGCAGGACGCCGTCGAGGCCGGGGCCACCCCGACGTCGGGGGTCGACCTCGCCCGGCGGCTCAACGCGTCGGGGCTCCGGCTGCGCAAACGCAAGCGTGACCGCGGTGTCCGTCGCATCCTCGACGTGCCCTTCCCCAACGGCGCGAGCGACGTCGACCTCGTGGCGTCCGACGAGCCGCTCGACCCGGCCCGTGTGCTCGCCGCCATGGTGTTCGTCCGGGACCGGCGCGGGGACTTCGTCGTCGTCCACAGCGTGCGACGGGGGGAGTGGGGCTCGCCCGGCGGCTGGCGCGAGGCGGACGAGACGCCGGTCGAGAACGCCGTGCGCGAGACCTTCGAGGAGACCGGCCTGCGGCTGCGCCACCCGGACGTGCTCCCGTGCGGCTACGAGCGCTTCACGCCACGCTCTGCGGACGACCTCTTCACGCCGGACAAGCCGTTCCTCCAGGTGTTCCGCACGCGCCTCGACGCGGTCCGCCCGGCCATCACCGACGGCGACGACGGCATCCACGAGACGCGATGGGTGACCCCGCCGGAGTACGCGCAGCTGTGCGGCCACCTCTTCTGGTGGCCGCTCGCGGTCGAGGTGTTCCCTGACTTGCGCGGCTGAGGCGCCCGCGCGACGCTGAGCATCGGCTCGCACACCGACGTGCCGAACCTCCTCGACGACAGAGAGGTGCCCTCATGGCGTTGCCCAGCCCCGGCTACTCGATCACGGTGCGCGTGGAGGTGGCCGCCCGGGCCGACGCCACGGCGGGACTCGTCGCGGCGATCCAGGGGGCAGGCGGTTCGGTCACCGCCCTCGACATCGCCGAGTCGAGCCACGACCGGCTCGTCGTCGACGTCACGTGCAACGCCTCGGACGCGGACCATGCCGACCGCATCTCGACGGCGCTCGCCGCCCTGCCGGGCGTCTCGGTGCGCAAGGTGAGCGACCAGACGTTCCTCATGCACCTCGGCGGCAAGCTCGAGGTCATGCCGAAGGTGCCGCTCAAGCACCGCGACGACCTCGCCCGCGCCTACACCCCGGGCGTCGCCCGCATCTGCCAGGCCATCGCCGAGCACCCCGAGGACGTGCGGCACCTGACGATCAAGCGCAACACGGTCGCGGTCGTCACGGACGGGTCGGCGGTGCTGGGCCTCGGCAACATCGGGCCGGCCGCGGCGCTGCCCGTCATGGAGGGCAAGGCCGCGTTGTTCAAGCAGTTCGCCGGCGTCGACGCGTGGCCCGTCTGCCTCGACACGCAGGACACCGAGGAGATCATCCGCATCGTCAGGGCGATCGCCGTCGTCTACGGTGGCATCAACCTCGAGGACATCGCAGCGCCGCGGTGCTTCGAGATCGAGCGCCGACTGCGCGCCGAGCTCGACATCCCCGTCTTCCACGACGACCAGCACGGCACCGCGATCGTCGTGCTCGCCGCGCTGACGAACGCCCTGCGCGTCGTCGGCAAGTCGATCGCCGACGTCCGGATCGTCGTGAGCGGCGTCGGCGCGGCGGGCCACGCCATCATCGAGCTGCTCCTCGCCCAGGGCGCGACCGACATCGTCGCCTGCGGCAGCCAGGGCGTGCTGACCCACGGGGAGAGGTACGCCGACCCGGACCGCCAGTGGATCGCCGACCACACCAACGTGTCCGACGAGACGGGTTCACTGCGGGATGTCATCGCCGGGAGCGACGTCTTCATCGGCGTATCCGCGCCCAACCTGCTCACGGGTGCCGACATCGCGACGATGGCCGACGACGCGGTCGTCTTCGCCCTGGCCAACCCGGACCCGGAGGTCGACCCCGTCGAGGCGGGGGAGCACGCGGCCGTCGTGGCGACCGGGCGCTCGGACTACCCGAACCAGATCAACAACGTGCTGGCCTTCCCCGGGTTCTTCCGCGGCATGCTCGACGCTGGCTCCGCCCGCATCACGCAGGCGGTTATGGTCGCCGCCGCGACCGCCATTGCCGACGCCGTCTCCCCGGCCGAGCTCAACGCCAGTTACATCGTCCCGTCGGTGTTCGACCCGGTCGTCGCACCCGCCGTGGCGGCCGCCGTGCGCCATGCCGTCGAGGCGGAGACCGACCCCGAGGCGGCGTCGCGGGCAGCGGCGGGCGCGGGGAAGCAGACGGCGGCAGGCGCGAGCGTCGAGGCGGAGGCGGATGCTGCACGCCCGGCCTGACGGGCCGGGGGCGCCGCGCGACAGGCGTCAGCGGTAGTTGGTGAAGTTGAGCGCGACGTCGAGGTCGGCCTCGCGCAGCATCTTCTGCACGGCCTGGAGGTCGTCGCGGGACTTGCTCGTGACGCGCAGCTCGTCGCCCTGGACCTGGCTCTTGACGCCCTTGGGGCCCTCGTCGCGGATCAGCTTGTTGATCTTCTTGGCGTTCTCCTGGGAGATGCCCTCCTTGAGCGGGGCGTCGAGGTGGTACTCCTTGCCCGAGACGCGCGGGCCGGCCTCCGGCAGGTCGAGGTGCTTGAGGCTGACCTTGCGCTTGACCAGATGCGTCTGGACGACGTCGAGGACCGCCTTGCAACGCTCCTCGGTGCTCGCCCTCATCTTGATGACCTCACCGGCCAGCTCGACCGACGCGCCGACGTTCTTGAAGTCGTAGCGCTGGGAGATCTCCTTGCTCGCGCTGTTGACCGCGTTCGCGACCTCCTGCTTGTCGTACTTGCTGACGATGTCGAACGAGGAGTCGGCCATCGGTGTGGCTCCTTCGGGTAGGCGTGGGAGTCGGTTCGCGGGGGATGCGCGGGGGAGGGAGGCGGCCCGGCCGAGCGTCGGCCACGGTGCTCCCAAAGGTCCATTGTGGTGCCTGCGAACCCGATTCGGCGCACGCCCCATTCCTTGCTATCCTTCCGAGCGCACGAGGCAGGTTGTCCGAGCGGCCAATGGAAGCGGACTGTAAATCCGTCGCGAAAGCTACGAAGGTTCGAATCCTTCACCTGCCACCCAGTGCTCAGAAGGGCCTCTGACCAGCGGAAACGTCGGTTGGGGGCCCTTCCGCTGTGGTAGGGCACGTCCCGGCTCCGGCCCAGGGACTCGGTCCAGTACACCAGCCGGGCGGTGATCGAGGCCGAGCAGCGGCTCCTCGACGCCGGCCGGGCGGTCGACGCGGCCACCGTCGACACGAACGTGGCGGCCGGTGTCGCCGCGCAAGAACTGCCGGGTCGCGACCATCCGCTCTCGGCGGAGCAGGCCGACGCCGTGCGCCGCATCACGACCTCCGGGCGCAGCCTGGATGTCCTGGTCGGGCCGGCCGGCACGGGCAAGTCGACGACCATGGCCGGGGTCCGCGCCGTCTGGGAAACGCAGTTCGGGCCGGGCTCGGTGGTCGGGCTGGCCCCGTCCGCGGCCGCCGCGGAGGTGCTCGCCGACGCCGTCGGTGTCCCCACCGAGAACACGACCAAATGGCTCACCGAGGCAAGACCTGACTAAGGTCCGGGACGAGCTGAAGCTTGAGGCGGTCGCGCGCGGATGGGAAGTCGACTGACGGTGAGTGAGCCTCCCGCAGGGGACGGGCGATGACGTTGTACGCGATGCGCGCTCGCCCCCACGCGACGGATCGGCGGTCGTGCTCACTCCGATGGCGCGATGTGGCGGCTACGTCATCCTGCTGCGGTCTCGGACGCGGGCGCGTTGCCGCCCTGCGGCGCCGTCTCGGTCATGATCCGGATGATCTCGGCGCAGTCGGCGTCCGACGGCATGCCCCAGAGAGGGTCGTAGTCGTAGACCTCGTAAAGCGGCGTCGAGGCTGTGCGTCCGTCGAGAATCTCCACGGCGCTGGTGCTGATAAGTCCCGGGTGCTCCACGCCGCAGGCCTCGGCCACCTTCAGGAGGTCCCTGCGCAGCGTCTTGATGTAGTTCGCTGCACGCACGGACTTGACCCCCGGGTCGAGACCGCGGGCGAGCCAGGGGCTCTGCGTGGCGACACCGGTGGGGCAGCCGTCGGTGTGGCATCGCTGCGCCTGGATGCACCCGATGGAGAGCATCGCCTCCCGAGCGACGTTGACCATGTCGCAGCCGAGGGCGAAGGCGATGACGGCATTGTCCGGCAGGCCGAGCTTTCCGCCACCGATGAACGTCACCTGTTTGTGAAGTCCCCGCTCCGCGAACATCCGGTACACCCGGGCGAACCCCACCTGGAACGGCAGCGAGACGCTATCGGTAAAGATCAGCGGCGCCGCGCCCGTCCCGCCCTCTCCTCCGTCGATCGTTACGAAGTCGACCCCACGGTCGGTTCGCGCCATGAGGCCGGTCAGCTCCTCCCAGAACACCAGATCACCGACCGCGGACTTGATGCCGACCGGAAGACCCGTCTCGGTCGCCAACATCTCGACCCAGTCGAGGAGGCTGTCAGTGTCGGAGAACTCCGCGTGCCGCGAGGGACTGACGCAGTCCACGCCGACCGGGACACCCCGCGTGGCGGCGATCTCGGCTGAGACCTTGGCAGCGGGCAGCAGGCCGCCCAGACCCGGCTTGGCTCCCTGGCTCAGCTTGATCTCGATGGCTCACACCGGTGCGCTCACGAGGACCTCCTTGAGCCGGTCGAGGTCGAAGCGGCCGCCCTCATCACGGCACCCGAAGTACGCGGTGCCGATCTGGAAGATCAGTTCTCCTCCCTTGCGGTGATAGGGAGAGAGGCCGCCCTCTCCTGTGTTCTGCAGGCAGCCGGCGAGCGCCGCACCACGGTTGAGCGCCTCCACCGCAGGCCCGGAGAGCGAGCCGAAGCTCATCGCCGAGATGTTGACCACCGACGCGGGGCGGAAGGCGTGCCGCCGGCCTCTGGGGCCGCCGAGGACTTTGGCCGAGGGGAGGCTCACCTCCTGGCCCGCCGCCGGGCCTGACGGCGGCACAGCCCGTCCGAAGGTGCGGTGGTTGATGACGGGGTAGCCGGCCGTGAACTCCAGGTCGTTGTCGGTACCGAAGCCGAAGTAGTTGTTCTGCTTCTTGGCCGAGGCGTAGACCCACCGTCGCTGGTCGCGGGTGAACGGTCGCTCCTCGTTGTTGCCCGCCACGAGGTACTGGCGCAGCTCGGGGCCGATGGCCTCAAGGAGGTAGCGCGCATGCCCGACGACGGGGAAGTTGCGCAACAGAGAGTGCTCGCGTTGGAGAAGGTCGCGCGCCGCGAGGGCTGTCAGGGCAGACGCGGCGGCCGCACCGACGTACCCGGCTTTGGGGACGAGTCGCATAGGGTCCACTATGCGCTGGGCTGCTGCAGCGGTGCCATGGCTGGACGGTCCCCGGGCGGCGCCGTCCGACGCGGGACAATCGGCCGGGTCGAACCGCCGGCGCGACAAGCCTGTCGGTGGCCAGGCCCGGGTCCACCACCCGCAGGCGTGCGTCCACCCGGCGCACCCCGTCCGCGAGCTCGGCTGCCGGCGTGTCCTTCACGACGAGGCCCGGCGCCCCAGCCCGGAGCGCCCTCCGGCGGAATCCCGGTCGGCCGAACGTCGTGACGATGAGCACCCGCGCGCGACGCCTTTCGATCATGCCGGTGGTAGGCGGCCTCGGCCATCCGCGTCACTTCACCGCTGGTGACCAACTCGCTGACGACCAGCTGCACCATGCCCATCGCTCGCTCCGACACCGGCAGCGCGTGTCGGGCCTTCACCGTGGTGCGGAAGTCGCGGGCCATGGCGCGGGCTCGGCGATCTCCGCGCTGTTCCCGAAGGCGGCACCGGCCCTGACCAGACGGTCGGCAAGCGGGTCCCGGCCCTCGTTTGGGCAGCAGCATCCATGGAACCCATCACGGCCGAATCGCGCAGCAGTGCCCACCCCCGCACCCCCCCGGAACTCCACGGCACGCGCCAACATACGAGGCCACGTCGGCGCGTAAATCTACCGGCCACGTCTCGGCGGCGTCGAAGTCGGCCTGTCAGATGCCTGTGCAACGAGGCCGGCCGCGCCCTTCTCAGTGG
Organism: Monashia sp. HAY1-5C; assembly: GCF_056755255.1. Lineage (NCBI taxonomy): Bacteria > Bacillati > Actinomycetota > Actinomycetes > Micrococcales > Intrasporangiaceae > Intrasporangium > Monashia sp. HAY1-5C. The sequence continues at coordinate 47,353 of NZ_JBPGXG010000014.1, forward strand.
TGGCGCGGGCGAGGCAGCAGGGCGAACGCGCTCTCCGCGATTGAGGTCAGGCGGGCGGGACTGTGGCCGTACGCGCCTACGACATCGGTCCCGCGGATGATGGTCAGCAGAAGGTAGGCAAGGTCGTCGGGATCCGCGTCGGGGTCGATGTCGCCGTTGCGCTGCGCCGCTCGCACACACTCGGCCACCGCCGTCGAGACCACGGAGAAGCAGTCGTTGGCCAGGCGTTTCACCTCGGGGTCGGAGGCGCCGAGCTCCAGGGCCATCTTGGCGGCGAAGCAGGCCGCCGTCGCCCGGTCAGGGGCGGGGGGCACGTCGGCGGCGAGTGGCACCCCGTTGACGGCGCGGAGCAAGTACCCGTGCAGTCGTTCCATGGCGCCCTCGTCCGGTCCGGCGAGCGCCTTCGGCGCAAAGTGCCCCAGCCGGGCGAAGTACCCGGCCATCGCCTCCAGCAGCACGCCGTGCTTGCCGTCGAACGCGGCATAGAGGCTGCCACGGCCCAGGCCGGTGGCGGCGCTGATGTCGTCGACGCTCGTGCCGTTGTAGCCCGTGACGCGGAACTGCCGCTCGGCGGCATGCAGGACGTGGTCGCGGTCGAAGCTTCGTGGTCTCGCCATACGCAGAAGGTAGGGCCGACTTGCAGTATTTGACAACTCAGTACAGAACTCTCTACGTTTCTGACTGTTCAGTACACAACCGCTCCTGAGCTCACCGGACAGGCCTTGGTCCGGGCCTGCAGGACCGGTGCGGACCGTGTCGACCTGAACACAGGCGACCCCGCAC